>NZ_JAQEVQ010000007.1:0-92724 GCF_027694595.1 Pauljensenia sp. OF14-1SRA
CACTGAAAACACCGATCTTAAGCAACGATTTTTGTCTATTAACCCGTTGAGGACACCACCGTGACGTTCGACGTTGACGGTGCGACCTCGCAGACGACTCTTGCCGATGCTGGCGTTAGCGTTGACGTTGACAAGACCGTCGACGAAGCGTTCGAAGGCAACAAGAATTTCTTCACTAAAATGAAGGCTCTGTTCGTCAAGAAGGACGTTGCTCCGGTTCTGGTCACCGACGACGTGATCCTGTCCGAGTTCGCGACCACGCTGGCTGAATCGACCGGCACTGTCGCCAAGGAAGGCACTGTTGTCCTTGGCGGCGACGGTGTAACTTTCGAAGGCACCGAAGCTGTTGCTGGTGCGCTGATCGATACACAGACCGTGAAGGACGGCGTGCTGGCGCAGGCGAGTACCTTGACCTCCGGATCCGTTACTCTTTCTCCGGTTCAGCGTGAGCCTAAGGCGACAACCGAAGACGCTGCCGAGAAAGCCACTGAAGCAAATGCTCTGGTCGCCGTTGACGTTTCGATCAACACCGGAACAGAAACCGTGACCGCAACACCGGCAGAAAAAGCATCGTGGATTGAAGTCACCACAAACGAAGACGGCTCGCTGAAGGCTCCTTCGGTTAACCTTGAAAAGGCCACCGCGTGGGTTCAGGCAACCGCTGAAGCATCAAACACCGCCGTTGTGAACGGCGTGAACAATGTGAACTCTGCGGGTCAGGTTCTGACTGTCTTCAAGGAAGGCCAGCCTGGCAAGAGCGTCAACAATGTCGATGCGATCGCTCAGGCACTGGTTGAATCTGTCAATGCCCAGACCGCGTACAGTGGCGAATTTACCTATGATGAGGTTCAACCCACCTACGAGAGCCGTCAGGTCGCTGAAGGCGCAGAAAACCTGGTCTACCAGGCGCTCGACGGTGAAAAGTGGATCGACGTCAACCTCAGCGAAAGCACCGTCATTGCATATGAGGGTGGCACGGTCGTTGGCGGCCCCTACTACATGGTTCCCGGCGCCCCCGCGACCCCGACTGTCACCGGCACCTATCACGTCTACTTGAAGTACGCGAAGCAGACAATGCGTGGCGAAAACGTTGACGGTTCCAAGTACGAAACTCCGAACGTCCCGTGGGTTACCTACTTCACCGGTAGCTACGCGTTCCACGGTGCACCATGGCGTTCATCTTTTGGTTGGTCCGGTCCCGGTGGCTCGCACGGTTGTGTGAACATGCCGGTTGAAGCGGCCAAGTTCATCTACGACTGGTCCGACTACGGCACCACGGTGGTTTCCCACTACTGAGGTATGCCCAGGATTTTACGGGGCTCGCTACGGGCTTTTACCAAGGCTTTTACGGGGCCCGCTATAGGCTTTTACCTACGGGCTTCAACCAAGGTCTGTCCGCACGTTTTTATAGTGAAGGCTCAGCGGTTGTATGTCGCTGAGCCTTCACTGCGTTCTGGCTTCCTCGGTTTAGAAGTAGTACGGGTGCCCGCTCCAATCGGGCTGACGATGCTCTAAGAATGCATCGCGTCCCTCTTGTGCTTCCGCAGTCATATACGCCATGCGTGTGGCCTCGCCCGCGAACACCTGCTGGCCTGCCATTCCATCATCTGCCAAATTGAAGGCGAACTTGAGCATGCGGACTGCCTGGGGGCTCTTGGTAGCGATTGTGGCAGCCCACTCGAGCGCGCGTTCCTCCAGTTGCGCATGGGGAACCGACGCATTGACGACGCCCCACTTTTCAGCAGTATCGCCGTCATAGCGCTTAGCGAGGAAGAAGATCTCGCGTGCCCTTTTGTCGCCGACCTGGCGGGCCAGCAGAGCTGACCCATATCCGGCGTCAAAGGACCCAACATTCGCGTCAGTCTGCATGAACGCAGCGTGCTCTTTCGACGCGACGGACAGGTCACAGACCACGTTCAGAGAATGCCCGCCACCGGCAGCCCACCCAGGAACTGCCGCGATGACAACTTTCGGCATGGTACGAATCAAACGCTGAACTTCAAGAATATGCAGGCGTCCAGCCTGAGCAGGATCTACTTGCTCGCGACGAACTAAAGTGTCGGCTTGAGAGTCGGCTCCGTCCACTTCGTATCGGTAGCCGTCGTTGCCCCGCACGCGTTGGTCTCCGCCCGAACAGAAGGAATAGCCACCGTCCTTGGAGCTGGGGCCATTGCCGGTCAGGATCACCGCAGCGACATCGCCCGTCATCCGTGCGTGGTCGAGGCAACGATAGAGCTCATCAACGGTGTGGGGGCGGAAGGCGTTTCTAATGTCGGGGCGGTCAAATGCAATTCGAACGACGGGCATGTCGGTGCCCTTGGGGCGGTCGTCTTCGGTTTCGCCACGCGAAATACCGCGATGGTATGTCATGTCGGTCAGCGTGAATCCTTCGACCTCGCGCCAGCGGGCAGGGTCGAAAGTATCGGAGATGAAAGGCAGTGCGCTCATGCAACCAGCCTAGCGTCTTGCCTTCCGTGAAGCTCACGAGGCTGGGACTCCTTGTGGAAACCAGTTATCCACAGGTGTCCCCTGTGAATAACGACAATCTACAACTGGGCGTCCTCACAGTTTGTTGAGACGCCAATTCGGGCACAATGGAAGTATGAGCGAATCCCATGGCGAACTGACGCGCATTGATATGGCATCTTTGCCGAGCCATGTTCGTCGCGTTCTTGATGGCGTCGATGATCTGCTTCTTCACCATCTGCCGATGAACGTGCGTTTTAGGCGCGTGACCAGCAGGGAAGGACTGCTATTACACGGGCCGTCCGGCTGGGCAGAAGCAGCGCCATTTTGGGATTATGACCCGGTTGAATCCTCAACCTGGCTGGCTGGCGCCCATTCGGTGGCGACTGGACCGCGCAGAACTTCACTGCGAGATCGCGTTCCCGTGAATGTCACGATTCCGGTTGTCTGCGCATCCGATGCCTACCAGAGAGTCATCAGTTCGGGTGGTTGCGCTACAGCGAAGGTGAAAGTTGCGGATCCCAATACTGAACTGAGCGAAGATATTGCTCGAGTCGAAGCCGTTGCTCAGGCGCTTGTTGATACGGTCGGAGCCGAACACGGTCGTATTCGAGTCGATGTGAATGCCGCATGGGATGTGGACTACGCGCGAAAAGCCGTTCCTCAGCTAGACCGTGCAGCAATGCAGGTGGGCGGTCTTGAATACGCAGAACAGCCGTGTGCCAGCGTCGAAGATTTGGCAACCTTGCGTCGTTCAATTGATGTGCCCATTGCTGCAGACGAATCAATTCGCAGGGCGGAAGATCCTCAGGCAGTTGCGCGCGCTCAGGCCGCGGATGTTGCGATCATTAAAATTGCTCCGCTTGGTGGAATTGAACGAGCCCTACAGATTGGTGAGCAAACCGGCTTGGACCTAGTGGTTTCGTCCGCCTTGGAATCCAGCGTTGGCCTGGGAGTCGGTGTGCGGGCTGCTTCGCTTCTGCCAGGAACGGTACGCGCGTGCGGATTGGCGACATCGCATTTCTTGGCTTGTGACGTTGTTTCTCAAAGCCTGCTTCCTGTTGACGGCTTTTTGCCGGTGCGCGACGTTGAACCAGATCAGAGTCTGGTTGATGCCCGCCCCGTTGACGCTGAAATACGTGACCGGTGGCTTCACCGTCTTGACCTCATGTGTGCGCATCTCGAATCTGTCGCTGGAGGACATCATGCCTGAATCCCAGTCAATTGTTCTTGCCCAGCGCATTGTCGGTGCGCTGATTGCTGCGGGTGTCAATGACATCGTGTACTGCCCTGGGTCTCGTAGCGCGCCCCTTGCCTACGCTCTTGACTCAGCAGTGCGGGGCGGCCTTGTCCGCGCCCATATTCGTCTTGATGAGCGCTCAGCTGGATTCCTCGCACTCGGCTTGACCAGAAGATGGGCAAGCGAGCCTACCTGCCAAGACGTCGAGGACCTGTCGCCGGTTGCGATTGTGACGACTTCGGGCGGGGCGGTGGCTGAGTTACATGCGTCGGTCGCCGAGGCCGCTCACGCTCACCGGCCTCTGATCGTTCTCAGCGCGGATCGTCCAGATGAAATGCGCGGTGTTGGAGCATCCCAAACCACGATTCAGTACGGCATTTTCGGTCCGCACGCTCCAACTGTCCTTGATTTGCCAGCGGATACCAAGCCCGATCAGCGCGTTGACTCGCGAGTGGCTCGAGCCGTGCATCGCGCATGTGGTAGACCGTCAGGTGTTGCGGGTCCCGTTCACATCAATGTTGCGTTTCGTGATCCGCTGACACCTCAGTCAGGTTCAGTGACACTTGAGCCTTTGTCTCTTGCCAAGGTTTCATCGCCGTCGATCTACCGGCCTCGTCGTCTCGGTCAGGCGTGGGAAGAGGTCGTTGATTCGTCACTGCGAACTGTGATCGTGGCGGGCGATGGCGATGACCAGAGTGGGCAAGCCTGGGCGGATTATGCGAAGATCCCGATTTTTGCTGAACCGACCAGTGTTCTTGCGTGCGATCCGAATCGAATTGCTCACCAGCAGGTGCTCCTTGCCTCGCCCTTAGCAGATCAGATTCAACAGGTGATCGTTACCGGCCGTCCGACCCTGTCGCGTCCCGTGTCTGCGTTACTTGGGCGCAATGACATTCGTTTGATTGTTGTCGACCCGCATGATGAGTGGGTTGATGTTCAGGGGCGTGCCAGTGAAGTGGTGGCGTCGCTTGCTCCGCCACGCCAGATTTCAACGGACGACGCGTGGCTGGAGCAGTGGAAGGAAGCTGGGCGAAGAGTCTCCCAGCAGATTCGCACGATTCTTGATGAATCCCCGATGTCTGTGCTTGTTCTTGCTGACTTGGTGTGGAGTCACGATTCGCGTCCGCTGATGGTGGGAGCATCTAACTCGATCCGTGCGCTTGACCTGGTTGGTGTTGACGGGCATGGGCGCTCCGTTGTTTCTCACCGGGGGCTTGCGGGAATTGATGGCACGATTGCTTCTGCGATTGGTCTGGCATGTGTTCGCGAAGAGCCGACTGTTGCGCTGATGGGGGATCTGACATTCTTCCACGATGCGGGTGCGTTGGCTATCCCAGCGGACGAGGTCGCCCCCGATTTGTTGATCTTTGTTGCTGACGATGGCGGCGGGTCAATTTTCTCCACCCTTGAACACGGTCGCCCAGAAAACGCTCCGACGTTCGAGAGATGGTTTGCGACTGCTCAACCGCAGTCTCTTGAGCATTTGGCTCACGCCTACGGCGTGGATTATGTGGAATGTATGACGCGTCAGGACGTGATGCGCGAGCTTGATTCCGACGTACACGGGATCCGGATTTGTCATGTGAAATGTGCTCGACCTGCGCAAATTGCTGATGTGAGGAAGCTGGCGGATCAGATTGAGTACCACAGGAAACGTACAGGAAAGATTCAGTGAGTCGGCAAGAAGCGGGTGCACACTAATGTCATCAGCTTCCGAGAAGCACTCAGTTTTAACACGCTAGCTAATGAAGGATCCGCAATGAGCGACTCACCCAACAATGGCGAACAGCGCGCCTTGTCATCAGAACCGACGAAGGCAGAAACTACCCCCACAGCTAAGTCAGCACCACGTGTCCAAACGCAGGCCAGTGACGCGGGCGCTTCGGGGACGTCGGAATCGACTCCGCTCTCCCGCTGGGCGGGGCGTCCCGCTCAAGTCTCTGGTTCAACCACGCCAACAGAGTCGTTTCCAACTAGGCCGACAGAGTCGTTGCCTCACGCAAGGTTTGCGCGTCCAGCTTCACCCGCTCAGCAGGCGAGCGCGACCGGTTCGGCTTCCGCGCAACAGCAGGGGTCATACGGAACAGGTTCTGCGTACTCCGGCATGACCTCCGGTGGCACCTACCGATCTGCAACGAGTGGCCAGCCCTACCAGCCGTCGAGCTCTCAGGCTTACCAGGGCGCGAGGGCCACTCAATCAGCAGGCTTTCACCAGCCGAATCAGCCAGGATCGCGTTCGCAGGGAGCCTCGTACGCGGGCGGGAATGGGCCGACGGCGCAGACTCACGCCTACCCCTCACCTTTGAGTGCACCGACAAATACGCCGACGGCACCTGTTGCAACGCAGAGTCCGAAGCGTCGCGGTCCTAGCTGGCTTGCAATGATCCTTGGCATGGTGGCTACCGCTGCCGTGTCCCTGTCGGGAGCCTTCGCGATGCTCAATGCCAGCCACGGAAAGGCAAGCGAAACCGATTCGTCAGCAAACACGGCGACAAGCGCGTCAACCGTTCAGCCTGTTAGTACCAGCGGTGAAGACCCTGACTGGCAGGCGGTTGCGGCAGCTGTCCAACCCGCGGTTGTCACGATTTCAGTGCAGTCCAGCTCGTCCTCCGGTGTTGGATCCGGCGTCATCTACAACGCTCAAGGCGACATTGTCACGAACTACCACGTCGTTTCAGGTGCGACCGGTGCCGATGCGACGATCCAGGTGACTCTCAGTGATGGTCGCTTGTATAACGCGACAGTCGTCGGAACTGACCCGACAACTGACCTTGCGGTTATTCGCCTGGAAAATGCTCCTTCCGACCTGACGGTCGCTGCCTTCGGTTCGTCGTCAGACTTGGCAGTCGGCCAGGAAGTCATGGCCGTGGGCGCTCCACTGGGCCTGTCAAACACTGCAACCACCGGTATCATTTCCGCTCTGAACAGGCCAGTTGAAGTTTCGAGAAGCAAAGAAGACTCTCAAGAGGCTGACCCGAACGATCCCTTCGGTCAACTGCCTGGTTTTGGTGGCGGACAAGAAGAAAATCAGGCTCGGGCTCAGGCCTCCACGGATACTCAGATCACCAACGCTATCCAAGTTGATGCATCCATTAACCCTGGTAATTCCGGTGGCCCGCTGTTTGATGCGACCGGTCGGGTGATCGGAATCAACTCGTCGATTGCGTCGAACACCAGCTCGGACAAGGCCGGGTCGATTGGCTTGGGCTTCGCTATCCCCGTTGATTTGGTGACCTCCGTGGCCGATCAGCTAATCGCAACCGGCACCGTTGACCATGCGGTTCTGGGCGTTTCGGTGACCACGAAGGCTGTTGCCGTTGATGGTTCTAACGTTGCGGGCGCCTCGGTTGAGGAGTTGACGCGTGGCGGTGCCGCCGCTCAGGCCGGGTTGCAGGCAGGGGACGTGATCACCGCCGTTGATGGAGAGCCGGTGTCCTCGTCGAAGCAGTTGACCGGGTACATTCGTCGCTACCGTAGCGGTCAGGAAGTAACGATCACCTATGTCCGCAATGGTGAGAAGCGGGATGTGACCGTCACGCTCGGCAAGGCGTCCTGATAGCTCTGCTGATTCGAACTCTCGGTGGGCTCACCCTTTGGGTGGGCCCACCTGTGTGTATCTGCATGTCTCGTTGCGCTTGGTGCGGACAGTTACTCCAAAAAGATGTGACATGTCTCGCGGGAGTGCGGGGGGGGGTGGTGCTTTCTTGATGACGAGGAAGATAATGTAAGCGTCCCACTGTATATGTGAGCCGGAGTTTTCTTCGTTGAGAACACAGGCGTTTCTAAGAATAAGAGGTGAGTGATGAGGAATTATCGATCTCCGCGGAAGGCGGGGGGGGGGGAGTAGCGTAGAGCGCCTACTCGCGCTCGCCGTCTCTGCCTCGGTAGTCCTAGTAGGCGTACCAGCAAGCGCATGGGCTACTGAACAGATAGAAGGCTCAGAGAGTGCGGTTTCTAAGGTGCAGGCTCCTGCGTCTCAGACTGCGCCGACCGATTCGTCATCCCAGGCAGATGTATCGAACAATGGGACGGGAGCGTCGGCTTCAAATTCGAGCGATTCTAAGAATGCTCCAACGGAAGACAAGCAGTCGACTGACTCTACTGAACCAACCGATTCGTCATCGCTTCCTTCTCAAGCGTCACCCTCCGATTCAAATCAGACAGCTCAGCCACGGAGGCTTCCTCGTATGGCGCCGGCTAACAAGTCTCTGTCTGACGTCTGGGTGAATGCTGATTCTGGCACTGATGATAATGCCGGCACTTCTGCGGATGCGCCACTTGCATCGCTGAAAGCTGGTTTAAATGCACTTGGTGACGGCGGAACTTTGCATATCGCAGGCACATTCACAACCGGCACTCCGCTCACTATCCCAAGTGGTGCACACCTTGACGTGTACTCAGATGCCACCTTTACCGGTTCAAACGGCCAAAACGGCATCATTCTTTCTTCCGGCGCAAAGCTGAGTGCCTCTCACGGCGCTAAGCTCACGATGAGCGGTTTTGCAACTGCTCTTGATATTGCTTCTGGTGCGGAAGTCAACGATGGTACCTACATCCTTGATCGGAATGCGATTGCTTTTCACCTGAAAGGCACATTCAATGGTTCGTCGCGAGAGGCGCTGACCGTATCTGCCATGGAGAGCACTGGGCGAGCTTTCACCTATGGGACAGGTTCTAGCTTCAACAACTGCACGGTGAATGTGCAAGCGAAGAATGAAACGAGCGAGCAGTACGCTCCGCTTGTGATGAGCAATGCGTCGCTCACCACGCGCGGAGTTTGGTACTACCTGAATCCTGAAAAAGACGCGTATTCTCTCGATCTGAATAACTCTGACTTGTATGTTTACAAAGCCACTGGTTCTCATGCGTACAAGCAGACGATGGCAATTTTCGGTCAGCTTCGAATCGTCAACGGCTCTACGCTCACCTCTGACGGATCGCGTATTTCTCAGGGCCAAGATTCAACCATGGAAGTCACCGACTCCACGATGGTCTTCAAAAACTCCACCGCAGGTGGCTACAACATTAACTACCAGAATTCAAAGGCCACGTTTACGAACTCCACTCTCGTCGGTGAAAACCTGCGGTACACCCCGCTATTCGGAGTTGGTCTAACACAACCAGAAGGCCAGTTCATTAAGTTTGTTGGCAACAGCGTTGTCAACACTGTTGCGGTAGATAAAATAGCTGATAATGGTGGTGCGAACCCTCCTGCGCAGTACGTTGTAACCGGTGGCTCGTTCAAGATCGCTTATGATCCGAGCTACAACTATAACGTCACCACACCGACGAACGGTGCCGAGAACGGTAATGAGCGACTGAGCCTGCTGACCTTGGCGGATTCTTCCACGAACGTGTTGAATCCGAAGAACATTAACGGTGACAGGTACACCTATAACGTCGAGCGTGCCTCAGATGATGGTCTCAAACACGTGTGGGTACCAAGCGCCAAGGTTACCTACGTATTGAACAACTCCAACGCCTCATTCGCAGACGGGTCACAACAGTCCAAGACTGCTACCACAATTCGCGGGTATGCCCTCGACACGATTGCTGGAAATGTGGATCCCGGTACTCCGACTGACGCGAATGGAGTCGAGTTCCTCGGCTGGTTCTATAGGGATGCCGCTGGTGTGGAACACTCGTTTGAAGCTTCATCTGTCGTGGATACGAACCTTGAGGTTTACGCTAAGTGGAATGCAGCGTCGGTGATCTACCACAACAACAACGGTGGCACGAACTTCGTCAGTGCCGTTGCTCCCTCGGCTCAGTCAGCGACTGTTCTGGACTTTGACTCGATCAGCGCTCAAGATTCAACATTTGCTGTTCCAGGAAAGACGTTCAAGCATTGGACGACGGATCCTGCAGGGCATGGCAAGCCGATTGCTCCGGGCGAGACTCTTCCCGTGACGGGTGCATCAAGCATCGACTTGTATGCGCAGTACGACGTCAACCTGTATCAGGTTGCATTCTCTGCAAATGGCGGTCGCTTCTCAGACGATTCCGTTTTCAAGACGAACCCGGACGTGTTCACGGTTATTGCCGATCCCAACGGTGGCGACGTCGCAGTACTGAAGAAGAAGGCAGAATACGGCGACGAGTTCCGCTCTCTTCTTGGTGCGCTCGACTACAACACGCTTGTGCCGGATCAAAAGGCTCAGAAGAACGGATGGATACTCGGCGACACGACGAGTTGGCATGCAACCCCCACCGGTGGAAAGAGCTATAACTTCAAGGACCGGCGTTTGTGGTTCTTCAATACACCAGGCGATAACCCACAAATCACGGAAGATGTGACCTTCTACCTCGGATGGAAAGAAGATCCGAAGGTTGAAAAGATCCAGCAGGATGGTGAAATCCCCGGAGATATCTGGGGTGTCAGCCCCGCCGAAAGCTCCAAGGAACAATTTGTTCGCGTTGGTGACACATTCAGCGTGACCGGTGTTATTAACGCAGATTCCATCAAAGATCAGATGAACATGATTGAATCGTTGTTCCCTGAGGTCACGGGTAGTGATCGTTCTGCGGTCATGATGGATCGAAGTGCTAACAGCGAAAACTCGAAGCTTTCACAGATTGCTTTGACTTCTCCGGCATCGACGTTCACTGCAACGTTGACCATGCCGGAGGGCGTCACTATCCCTGAGTCTCCTCAGGTGACTCCGGCAGGTTTGGGTGATGCTTTCGAGGTCACGGACGTGAAGGTTGACGATCGCGACATCACCGTGACCCTGAGCCTGAAAGCGGGAATGACGGATTACGCCAAACTCAAGGCGGCTGTAGAATCTGTTACCCCGATGGCTGATGGCGGTTTAACGCTGACGGTTAATGGTTTGGGTATCGATGGTGACAAGGTTGCCAACGGTGACAAGCTCACGCTAAGCGGAAAGGTTACCGGTTCATTCTCGGCAGTTGCTACAAGCCCCGGTGGCACCTCAAAGCGTTTCAAGTTTGCTTGGAATGCGGTGCAAGATCTTCCGACAAGGGATCCGAACTCGAGCAACGTCAAGGCAATTGAGTACACGCTCGTCGTAGTGAAGCCGTATCAGGGGATTCTGCCCGCCGATATTTTGGTTGGTGAAGAAACTCAGCATCATGCTGCTTATCCGGTGCGCCGTGGGGAATCGCTCGACTTTGTAGGCGCACTGAATGTTGAGCCTATTAAAGAACAAATGAAGGCAATCGAGGCTCTTTATCCTGGGGTTGCTGATTACGAGAAACTTGGGATTCAGGTTCGCAACTTTGGCTTCGAAGCAACCTTCACTATTCCGGAAGGCCTCTCGCTTCCGGCAGAAGTCACGCCACAAGTTCTGGACTTTGGTGAAGGCTTCAAGGTTGAGGAAACATCAGTTCACGGTCGAACCCTTACGGTGAAGATGACGCTGAATAAGGACGTCACGAACTACGCACAGTTGAATAAGATTGTTATGGATGCTGGTGCGAAGGATCACTGGATGAAGATGGTTATCCCCGGTGTCACGGTTAATTCGGATGCTCCGGCTGGTAAGCAACTGACGGTCTTTGGTGAAGTCACCGGCGCGTTCGAAGCGACAGCTACCTCTGAAGCTGGAACGGCTAAGGAATTCAACTTCTTGTGGAGTG
Organism: Pauljensenia sp. OF14-1SRA; assembly: GCF_027694595.1. Taxonomy (NCBI): domain Bacteria; kingdom Bacillati; phylum Actinomycetota; class Actinomycetes; order Actinomycetales; family Actinomycetaceae; genus Pauljensenia; species Pauljensenia sp. OF14-1SRA. The sequence goes on from NZ_JAQEVQ010000007.1 coordinate 11,309, forward strand.
CGGAACAGTGGTCTGATGGCAGGGATGGCATGGCCGATGCTTCGGATAAGTCCATTCGTTTCACGGTCATCACTCCGGAGCAGGCGCTGTTGCCCGCCGACATTCTGGTCAATGGTGATACCGAGAATTCAGCTATCCACATGACCAAGCGTGGAAGTGAATTGAACTTCTCGGCAGACCTTGATGTCAGCGGGATTCAGAAGAAGATGGAAGAGATCGAAGAGAGCAACAACGTGCCCGCGGAGCACTTCGATCGAGTGTTGGTGAAGCAGATCGAGAGTGAATTCACGACTCGCATTAGTGTTCCTGAAGAACTTCGAGCAGTCTGGCCGAAGGACAAGGCAAGCTACGCGCTGACCGGAACGGATGCTTTTGAGATCTCGGATGTGACGTATGCAGATGGTGTCGTCACTATTTTGATGACGCTTAAGGGGGACTACCCGACGTACAAGGCTTTGCGTCAAGCAATTCATGATGATACGAAGCCGAGCTTGAGTCTGACAATGGCTGGCTTCAAGGTGCCAGACACCGCGCCGCTCGACCAGAACATCACCGTGAGCGGCGAGGTTTCTGGATACATGAAGGCGTTGGCGGCAGTTGAAGGTGGTCGTTCGGCATCGTTCTCGATGGAATGGGTTTCTGTCCAGAAGGAAGGCGGGCGCGACAAGATCCTTGAGGGAACTGACAGCTCAGCAGTTCAGCTCACCTTGAAGGTCACGGAAGATCCTGCAGTTATCGATGTCAAGCCACCATCGCCTGCAAAACTCGCGAAGACGGGTGCTACGCACCTTGGGCTGTCTTTGTACATGTCGCTAGCTTTCCTTGTTGCAGGTGGCGCCATGGTGGCATCCCAACGACGTACTCGCAAGGAGTTCAACTGATCGGCGGGCAGAGCGTTATTCGGTATAGCGTGCTGTACCAATAGCTGAGGCGTCTGTCAGACGGAACAAGACCCTGGCTTCTGCGGACACAGTATGTCCCCCTAGAAGCCAGGGCCTTACTGTCTATCGACCGTTGTTTTTGGATCGGTCTAGGTGTCTCTCTTCTGCTGCAAGTGCCCCGACTGCGCTTGGTGCGACGGTTTTGCTTGGATAGTCGTGTTTGTGTCGCGTGGGGTGTAGTTGGTGTCGTGCCACGACCCTGACCCTGGCACCAGTTGCACCTGGTGCGACGGATGTGTGTCTAAAAGGTCGGATCTGTCGCGTGAGGTGCGGTTGGTGCCCCGCCAGGACCTTGACCTAGGCACCGGTTGCACCTGACGCGACGGATGTGTGTCTAAAAGCTTGGATTTGTCGCGTTGGGTGTAGTTGGTGCCGTGTGCGGGCTGGTTTTTTTGTTCCCGACTGCACTTGGTGCGACGGTTTTGCTTGGAAACTCGTGTTTTTGTCGCGTGGGGTGTAGTTGGTGTCGCGCTAGGGCTCTGGCCTTGGCGCCAGTTGCACCTGACGCGACGGTTCCGCGCGGAAAGTCGTGTTTTTGTCGCCTTGGGTGTAGTTGGTGCCGTGCCACGACCCTAACCCTGGCACCTGTTGCACCTGGTGCGACGGATGTGTGTCTAAAAGCTCGGATTTGTCGCGTGGGGTGTAGTTGGTGCCACGTCACGATCCTGACCTTGGCGCCAGTTGCATCTGACGCGACGCTCTACCCGCCAAGCGACAAAGTCAGCCGGCCAGAGATGCCCCTCACAAGCTGAGTGCCTCCAGCAGTGGCGCCATCTTCTGGCGCGTTTCTGCAAGCTCAATCTCAGGATCAGAATCCGGCATAATCCCGCCACCAGCAAAAATGCGCAGTGTATGCCCGTCGTCTTCAACAAGGCCACACCGCAGGGCAATGCAGAATTCACCCTCACCGTCGGCGTCGATCCAACCGACTGGTCCGGAATAGCGTCCGCGTGCGGTTTGTTCGTGAACTTTCAGCAGCTCAAGCGCCTCGAGGCGTGGTGTCCCGCAGACTGCTGCGGTCGGATGTAAAGCGGCGACTGCATCCAACAGGTTCGAATCTGCCAAAGTGGCGTGAATGTCGGAAGCAAAGTGGACGACGTTCGGGAGCTCCAAAATGAAGGGGTCATCGGGTGCGTTGACTTCAGATACTAGGGGAGCGAGCGCCGAAACAACGGAATCAACCGCCAAAGTGTGTTCGCGACGATCCTTCGCGGATGCGAGCAATTCGTCGGCATGGCCGGCGGGTGCAGTTCCAGCCAAGACTCGCGAACGCAGTTGAGAAACGTGCACGGACGCGAGCATTTCAGGAGTGGCGCCCACAAGGTCATGGACGGCGAAACGCCAGGTCTGCGGGTAGAGCCTATTGAGTCGAGCAAGAAGATAGCGCTGGTCAATCGCGGTTTCAGCCCGTACGAGCATGTCGCGCGCCATGACGGCCTTCGCGGCATCCCCAGCCTGGAGGCGCCTCGCGAGTTCTTCGACGCTGGACGCCCATTCGGCTTGCGTCATCCTGCCGGTATCGGTCACGAGGCCGCCCGGCCCGGTCAGTTCGCTGTCCTTAAAACTGGGGCGGAGCTGGGCGAGCACCTCAAGCGGATCGCGAGCAGTATCCGAGCAGGACATTGAAACCGCCCAGCGTTCCTTGTTGGTCGCCGCGATCACGAATTCGGGGACGCTCAGGTATGAAACAGAGGGGGAAACGAAACCGTAGGACCCAAAAGCAAGGGGAAGGTTGAGGCCAGTGTGGTCGGCCTCGCTGATTGCAGATCGGCGCACCTGGTCCCACCACGATGCCGAATCGGAAATAGCGGACGGGGTGTTGGAGGACCATTCGGCGGCGGTGCCCCAGCCGACCATTGATTGACGCCACCCGAACCACACGAAAGGTGAAACGCCGTCGGGGATCAGTTCAAGCAGTGGCGTGTTTTCCCAGCGGGTGCCTTGAAGTGAGGCTGCGCGCACACGCAAAGTGGGAACGGAAAGCTTGGTGGGCATGGGTCAATATTACTCGCGCGACTTTGCTGGGTTGTGCGCGCCTCACCTGAGTGGGGGTGTGTGTGGGTGAATCAATGCGGGTGTTTTACTGGTGAGGGCAGGCGTGGGAGCGGGGATGCGCGAAGTGTGAACGAGCGTGCGATATGGGCGCGGGTATGACACGAGGCTCCGACGTGGGAAGATAGGGGTATGGAGAATGAATCTTCGGGCGCACTGCGCGCTGACCTCACGAAATCAACCACCGACGTCGCATCGATGTTCGACCGTGTTGCCGAGCGCTATGACCTTATGGATGCGCTGATGACAGGCGGTATGGATCACGTGTGGATGGTCGCGTTGCGCAACGCGGTTAAGCCGGCACCGGGGGAGAGGATCCTTGATCTTGCTGCGGGCACGGGCGCTTCGTCGGCAGCCTTGGCGAAGGGCGGGGCGGAGGTTGTGGCTTGCGACCTGTCCGAAGGCATGATCGAGGTTGGTCGCCAGCGTCACCCCGACATTGAGTTCGTCCAGGGTAATGCGCTTGACCTGCAGTTCGAAGATGGGTCCTTTGATGCGGTGACGATTTCGTGGGGTCTGCGTAATATCCCAGATCCGGCTCGCGCGCTACGTGAGATGGCGCGAGTTGTTCGTCCACGAGGCCGCCTGGTTGTCTGCGAGTTTTCAACCCCGCCGAACGCGGTTTTCCGTAGGCTCTACAACTTCTACCAGTCCACCGTGATGCCGGTGATGGCAAAAGCAATGTCGTCGAATGATGTTGCCTATGACTATCTGATCGAGTCGATTCGTGATTGGCCGGATCAGCAAGATGTTGCTCGAATGATCGCCGCGAACGGCTGGACCGATGTCCAGTATCGAAACCTTACTGGCGGAATCGCGGCACTGCACCGAGCTGTGAAGCCGTTGCCCTAAGGGCACCACAGATCAATGAGGAGGAAGGCGTACCGAATTAGGTACGTCTTCTTTTTCCGAATTGAATGCATCTTTGTTAACGCTCGCATTTCACTTTTCCCGAAAATCCGCCTTTCTTGAAGAACGGGCGCACTCGTTGGCGCAACAGGCTACGCTTTCAATTCGGATCGCGGTGCAGTGCACACCGCTCCGACTTGCACATCTGCGCAGCCCGTACAGCTGCGCTCACTTTTTTGGGAGGGCTACCAGTGGTCAATGACCTTACTGGCGTAACGGATGCCGACGTCATTATCGTCGGTGCCGGACCTGCGGGTTCCTCCACCGCATATCACCTGGCAAAGCTAGGGATTGACGTCCTCGTCCTTGAAAAAGCAGAGTTTCCGCGCGACAAGATTTGCGGTGACGGCCTGACTCCCGCGGCCGTCCACGAATTGATCGCGATGGGCATGGACATCTCCACGTGGAACCGAAACCGAGGGCTGACCGTCGTCGGCGGAGGACACACGATTTCCCTTGACTGGCCTGATCAGAAGTCGCTTCCGGGCTATGGGATGACGCGCGCACGCATGCAGCTGGACCACGATCTGATCCAGCATGCAGTGCATGCGGGCGCCCGTCTGATGGAGGGAATTACCGTCACCGGCGCACTGACCAGTCCAATGGGTCGCGTGTGCGGTGTGAAGGCAAAGAAGGGGCGCGGTAAAGACGCCGAAGCCTTGGAAATGCGCGCCAAGATGGTTGTCGACTGCGGTGGTGTTTCTGCCAGGCTCGCTACCTCTCTCGGCATCGAAAAGGTGACCAAGCGCCCCATGGGTGTTGCAGCGCGCGCCTACTTCAAGTCGCCTCGTGGCAACGAAGACTACATGGAATCCCAGCTGGAACTCTGGTCGGGCGTGCCCGGGCAATCGGCCCTGCTCCCCGGTTACGGCTGGGTCTTTCCCATGGGCGACGGAATCGTCAACGTTGGTTTGGGCTCTGTTGCCTCCACAGCCAATGCGACGCAACTTCCCTACAAGAAGGTCTTCGAACAGTGGATCGCGAACGTGCCCGAGGAATGGGGATTCACCCCTGAAAATCAGATCGGCCCGCTCCGCTCAGCTGCCCTCCCGATGAGCTTCAACCGCAAGCCACACTACGTGTCGGGTCTCGTACTCGTTGGTGACGCAGGTGGCCTGGTGTCTCCGTTTAATGGCGAAGGTATCGCACCGGCTCTGAAGGCGGGTCGCTTCGCGGCCTCCTGCATCGCCCAAGCTTTCTCGCGCACCACGTCGGTAGGCATCGACCGCGCCATGAGTGAATACCCCGAACTTCTCCGCGAAGAATACGGTGGCTACTACCAGCTGGGCCGAGTCTTCGTGGCTCTCATTGAAAATCCGCGAATCATGCAGCTCTGCACTAACAAGGGCCTGCCAATTCCGCGACTTATGACTTTCGTTCACAAGCTACTTTCTGACGGCTATGAACGTAAGGGCGGCGACTTTGATGACCGCCTCATCACAATGTTGACAAAGATGGTGCCGTCCGTATGAACGCCCTTCACTTCTTTCAACCCCGGGAGGAACGATGACGAATCCCTATTTTCCGTTGCTGATTATGGCTGCGGCTGCACTCGTGCTGGCACTTGGTGGCCTTGGCGCATCGGCGATTCTCGGCCCGACGAAGAAGTCTAAGACCAAAGCTGACAACTACGAATGTGGCATTGAACCGACCTCGGGGCACCTTCACGAAGGTCGCTTCCCGGTTCGTTACTACCTGGTCGCCATGACGTTCATCATCTTCGACATTGAAGTCGTCTTCATGTACCCGTGGGCAGTGAGCTTCAGCCAGCTCGGCCTGTTCGGGCTTATTGCAATGCTGACGTTCATCGCGCTCATCACCGTGCCATACGTGTACGAGTGGCGACGCGGTGGCCTGGATTACTGAGGGACAGGAGCAGATAAATGGGTCTTGAAGAAAGCCTGCCCGCTGGCGTTGCGCTGACAAGCATCGAGAAGGTTCTCGGCCTTGCACGCAAGTACAGCCAATGGCCGGTCACCATGGGTCTGGCATGTTGTGCTATTGAAATGATGGCAGCCGGCACACCTCGATTCGATATGTCCCGCTTCGGTCTGGAAGTTTTCCGCGCATCGCCGCGTCACTCGGACATGATGATCGTTTCAGGTCGTGTCAGCCACAAGATGGCTCCCGTTATTCGTCGTGTCTACGACTCTATGCCGGAACCCAAATGGGTTATTTCGATGGGTGCATGCGCATCATCGGGCGGCATGTTCAACAACTACGCCGTCGTTCAGGGATGCGATCACATCGTTCCCGTTGACGTCTACCTGCCTGGTTGCCCGCCCCGTCCCGAGGCCCTGATTCACGCGGTTCTGACCTTGCGTGAGCAGATTGGTAAGGAACCACTCGGCGTTCACCGTCAGGAAATTGCCCGCAAGGCTGAACAGGCAGCTCTCGCTGCAACGCCCACCCACCAGATGAAGGGACTCCTCGCATGAGTGACGAAATCGTCACCCCGGACGACTCCCAAGTCGTAGCCAAAGCCCCGCAGCGTGCGTTCGGTGCACCCGAACTGATGACGCGTCGCGAAGGCATGTTCCCCGATACGACCGGCTTTTCCGGCCTGGTGAAGGAATCTTTCCTTCCCGGCGAAACGCCGCGCCCCTACGGTGGCTGGTTCGACAACGCAGTCGACATTCTTGAAGAACTGATCGAAGCCGACGGTCTGAAGGTTGAAGAGGTCATCGAAAAGGTTGTTGTCGACCGCGGTGAACTGACGATCTTCATCGTCCGCGATCATATTGCTCGTGTTGCAAAGTACCTGCGTGATGATGCAGATCTTCGTTTCGAGCTCTGCCTTGGCACGAACGGTGTTCACTACCCGTCAGACGAAGGTCGCGAACTCCACGCGATCTACCCACTGATGTCGATCACCTACAACCGCAACATTCGTCTTGAGGTCACGTGCCCCGATGGTGACCCGCACATTCCCTCCATCGTTTCCGTCTACCCGGCAAACGACTGGCAAGAACGTGAAACGTGGGACCTCATCGGCATCATCTTCGACGGTCACCCGTCGCTGACTCGTACCGCACTGCCTGACGACTGGGTAGGACACCCCCAGCGCAAGGATTACCCGCTTGGTGGCGTCCCCGTTGAATACAAGGGCGCAACAGTTCCGCCTGCAGACACGCGGAGGTCATACAACTGATGAGCACACCACACTTCCACGCGGCGGCTTCTTCAGCTCCGCTGAATATGGATGAAGTTCCCGAGGTCATGACCCAGGGTGGTGACTGGAAGGACGTTCTGAACGAAATCGAAAAGATTTCCTCCGAGCGCATCGTCGTTAACCTTGGCCCGGTTCACCCGGCAACCCATGGTGTTTTGCGTCTGATTCTCGAACTCGACGGCGAAACCGTTCGCGAAACCCGCGTTGACACCGGTTACCTTCATACCGGCATTGAGAAGACGATGGAATACCGTACGTGGACGCAGGGCGTGACGCTCTGTACCCGTATGGACTACGTTGCCCCGATCTTCCAGGAAGCCGTCTACTGCCTCGGCGTTGAAAAGCTCCTGGGCATCACGGATGACATTCCGGAGCGCGCGAACCTGATTCGCATCATGATGATGGAGCTCTGCCGCATCGCCTCGCACCTCGTCGCTATCGGTTCGACCGGTAACGAAATGGGTGCAACGACGATCATGACGATCGCATTCCGCGGTCGTGAAGAGATCCTCCGCATCTTTGAACGCATCACCGGCCTGCGTATGAACAATGCGTACATCCGCCCCGGTGGTGTCGCACAGGACATTGGCGAAGGCACCGTTGACTACATCCGTGAGCTTCTTCCGAAGGCTCGTCGCGATATCGGCGAGCTCGAAGACCTGACGAAGCAGAACCCGATCTTCAAGAAGCGTCTGTGCGACGTGGCCGTCATGCCACTGTCCGCTCTGATGGCTCTTGGCACGACCGGCCCGGGCGTCCGCGCCGCTGGCTTGCCACTCGACCTTCGTAAGTCCCAGCCCTACTGTGGTTACGAACAGTTCGAGTTCGACATTCCGACGCGCGACAAGTCAGACGTCTACAACCGTGTCATGGTTCGTTTCGACGAGTGCTACGAGTCTCTGCGCATCATCTACCAGGTCCTCGATCGTCTTGAGAAGTGCGAAGGTGCTCCCGTGATGGTCGCGGATCCGGCGATTGCGTGGCCCGCACAGCTGTCGGTGGCAACCGACGGTCAGGGCAACTCGTTGCAGCACATCTCCGAGATCATGGGCTCCTCGATGGAATCCCTGATCCACCACTTCAAGCTTGTGACCGAAGGTTTCAAGGTCCCCGCTGGTCAGGTGTACCAGCAGGTTGAGCACGCAAAGGGCATCATCGGTGTTCACCTCGTTTCTGACGGTGGCACCCGCCCGTTCCGCGCCCACTTCCGTGACCCCTCGTTCGCAAACCTTCAAGCCATGGCAATGATGACCGAAGGTGGCCAGCTGGCCGACGTCGTCGTTGCACTTGCTGCCATCGACCCGGTGCTGGGAGGCGTTGACCGATGAGCTACACGCAGGAAGTTGAAGCCCGCCTGAGGGCTGAATCCGCAGAAATTATTGGCCGTTACCCGACAGGGCACGCACGTTCGGCTCTTCTTCCGATGCTGCACCTGGTGCAGTCCGAAGACGGCTACGTCAGCCCCGACGGTATCGCCCTGGTCGCCGACATTCTGGGCTTGTCGCGTCCAGAGGTCAGTGCCGTTGCAACGTTCTACACGCAGTACAAGCGTCACCCCAACGGTGACTACTTGGTTGGTGTGTGCACGAACGCGCTCTGCGCAGTTATGGGTGGCGACGCGATTTGGGATGCCGTTTCCGAGCACGTTGGTGTGGGAAGCGACGAAACCAACGAATCTGGTCGCATCACCCTTGAGCGCATCGAATGCAACGCGGCCTGCGATTATGCGCCGGTCGTCATGGTCAACTGGGAGTTCTTCGACAATCAGACGCCCGAATCGGCGCTTGCTCTGGTCGATGACCTCGAAGCTGGTCGTCCCGTCCACCCGACGCGTGGCGCTGCGGTTGTCCCGACCTTTAAGGAAGTTGAGCACACACTCGCAGGTTTCCTTGATGGCCATGAAAACGAAGGCCCGTCCGCCGGTGAGCCGTCCCTTCTGGGTCGCAAGCTCGCCGCGGAAAATGGCTGGACCGAGCCGGTTGCTGTTGCTGGCACCGAAAGTGAGCAGGGAGGCGAACAGGCATGACAGCATTTGCAGCTCCTGGGCCCCTCACACCGATCATTACGAACGGTTGGGGTGAAGACCAGTCGTGGACTCTCGCTTCGTACCTGAAGCGCGGTGGCTACGAGGGTCTGAAGAAGGCCAACACTCTTGAAGCGGGCGACATCGTCCAGATCGTGAAGGACTCCGGTCTTCGCGGTCGTGGTGGCGCAGGCTTCCCGACGGGCCTCAAGTGGTCTTTCCTTCCACCAGATGACGGCAAGCCTCGCTACCTCGTTGTCAACGCTGACGAGTCCGAGCCGGGTACGTGCAAGGACATCCCGACCATCATGGCGAACCCGCATGTTCTGGTTGAAGGCATCGCGATTACCAGTCGCGCCATCAACTGCAAGCATGCGTTCGTTTACCTGCGTGGCGAGGTCGTCCACGTATACCGTCGTCTGCTGAACGCAATTAAAGAGGCAACCGATGCCGGTCTGCTCGGCGATCTGAAGATCACCGCTCACGCGGGTGCTGGTGCCTACATCTGCGGTGAGGAAACAGCGCTCCTCGATTCGCTCGAGGGTCGTCGTGGCCACCCGCGTTTGAAGCCACCGTTCCCGGCAGTCGCAGGTCTGTACGCCCGCCCGACCGTTGTGAACAACGTTGAGTCGATTTCCCAGGTCGTTGGTGTCTTCCGCAATTCGCCGGAATGGTACGCATCGATGGGCACGGAAAAGTCGAAGGGCCACGGCATCTTCTCCGTTTCCGGCCACGTGAACAATCCGGGTCAGTTCGAGGCTCCGTTCGGTATCACGATGCGTGAACTGATCGAGATGGCCGGCGGTATCCGTGATGGTCACCAGCTGAAGTTCTGGACTCCCGGTGGCTCCTCCACGCCGATCTTCACCGAAGCTGAACTTGATACCCCGCTCGACTACGAGTCGGTCGGCGCTGCGGGTTCGATGCTCGGTACCCGCGCCCTGCAGGTTTTTGACGAGACCGTGTCGGTGGTTCGCGTGGTCACTCGCTGGATCGAGTTCTACCAGCACGAATCCTGCGGTAAGTGCACGCCCTGCCGTGAAGGTACGTACTGGCTCAAGCAGATCATGTACCGCCTTGAAAAGGGCCAGGGTCTTCCCGGAGACGTTGACCTGCTCGACGAGATCGCGCACAACATTGCCGGCCGTAGCTTCTGCGCCCTCGGCGATGCCGCCGCAACACCGGTCACGTCGGGTATTCAGCGATTCCGCGAAGAGTTCGAAGCCGGTCTGACTACTCCGGCCAATGAGCTCTTCCCCTACGAGGCATCCGCCATCTACGCCAGAGGAGGTGTCCGATGAGCGACGCTCCCAACATGGTTGATGTCGTCATTGATGATGTCACTGTCGCCGTCCCGCAGGGCACGCTTGTTATTCGTGCAGCAGAACAGGCCGGAATTCGTATTCCGCGCTTCTGCGACCATCCGCTTCTGGCACCGGTTGCTGCGTGCCGTCAGTGTTTGGTCGAGGTCGGTATGCCCGATCGCAACACTGGCGAGCTTCGTTTCATGCCGAAGCCTCAGCCGTCATGTGCACAGACCGTCACTCCCGGAATGGTCGTCAAGACTCAGTTCACATCCGAGGTTGCCAAGAAGGCACAGCATGGCGTGATGGAGTTCCTGCTGATCAACCACCCGCTGGACTGCCCGATCTGCGATAAGGGTGGCGAATGTCCCCTGCAGAACCAGGCAATGACCGATGGCCGTGGAAAGTCCCGTTTCGCCGATGCGAAACGCACCTACCGCAAGCCGTTGCGTCTGACCAGCCAGATCCTGCTCGACCGCGATCGTTGCATTCTCTGCCAGCGTTGCGTGCGCTTCGGTAAGGAAATCTCCGGCGATGTGTTCATCGACTTGCAGGGCCGCGGTGGTGGTACGGCTCCGACCGACGACCACTACTTCATGGCAGAACAGATCGGCGCGTTCGACACGACTGCTCTGGACTTCCACAACCCGAAGCCAAAGGACCTGGGTAACGCCGGAATCTCCGGTCCCTACGGTGATGCAGGCATCATTGGTTCGGCAAACTCCGGTGACCTGACCGAAGCTGATCTTGATCAGACCGGTCGCCAGTTCGCGTCCTACTTCTCGGGCAACATCATTCAGATTTGCCCGGTTGGTGCACTGACTGCTTCCTCGTACCGCTTCCGCGCCCGCCCGTTTGACCTCGTGTCGACCGCGTCGGTCGCCGAGCATGATGCTTCCGGTTCTGCGCTCCGCGTCGATATCCGTCGCGGTGAGGTTGTCCGTCGTATGGCCGGCAACGATCCGGAGGTCAACGAAGAGTGGATCACCGACAAGGATCGCTTCGCTTTCGAGTGGGACAAGCAGGATCGTCTGGCTACCCCGCTGGTTCGCGAAGACGGCACACTGGTTCCGACCTCGTGGTCGGATGCTCTTGACCGTGTCCGTAAGGGTCTCGAAGCTGCGGATCAGACGGGCTTCCTGCCCGGCGGTCGCCTGAGTTTCGAAGATGCCTGGGCATGGAGCAAGTTCGCTCGCACCGTCATCGGCTCCGATTCGATCGACGCTCGCGTTCGCACGATATCCGCTGAAGAGACCTCGTTCTTGGCTTCGAAGGTTGCTGGCACGGGTCTTGGCGTCACCTACACCGACCTTGAAAATGCGGGGCAAGTCCTGCTGGTCGGCCTCGAACCCGAAGATGAAGCGGGCGCGATCTTCCTGCGCCTGCGCAAGGGTGTTCGTAAGGGTGGCGTGAAGGTTGCGACGGTTGCTCCGTTCACCACGAACGGCAGTGCGAAGATGAACGCGACTCTGTTGCGTGCCGCTCCTGGCACCGAGCCTGAGGTTGTTGCTTCGATTGCTGAGGGCGAACAGAACGCAGAGCTCGCAGTCGCACTGAACGGTGGCATCATCTTGGTGGGTGAGCGCGCAGCTCGCACCCCGGGCCTGCTCTCCGCGGTTGTCGAATTGGCTGAGCGTGCGGGTGCTCGTCTGCAGTGGGTGCCTCGCCGTAACGGTGATCGCGCCGCAGTCGAAGCCGGCCTGCTACCGGGCGTGTTGCCCTTCGGTCGTCAGCTGGGCGACGAGGCCGCGCAGGCTTCACTTGGCTGGAAGTCCTATCCGAAGGCCGCGGGCTTGGATGCTGACGCTCAACTTGCAGGTGCCCTCGACGGTTCGGTTCAGGCACTGGTCGTCGGTGGCGTTGACTACCGTGACTTCGCTGATCCGGCTCTTGCACTTCGCGCTTTTGAAACAGTTCCGTTCCTCGTGAGCCTCGAGGTTCGTTCCTCTGAGATCACCGAGCTGGCCGACGTTGTTCTTCCGGTTGCTCCACAGTTGGAAAAGAATGGCACGTCGATCAACTGGGAAGGTCGCCTGCGTCCCTACGGTCAGGCTGTTTCCGCTCGTTCGCTGACCGACCGCGATGTTCTGGTCAAACTGGCCGAGGAATTTGGCGAGGATCTTGGCATTCTGACGCTGACCGACCTCTACGACGAGGTCAACGCCATCAGCACCTGGGACGGCGCTCGCGCCGAGTTCATGCCGGTTGCTCCGCAGGCTCCTCAGGCAGTCGGTGCTGGTCAGGCAGTTCTCGCAACGCACAAGCCGATGCTTGATGCTGGCCGTCTGCAGGATGGTGCGCCGTGGCTCGCGGGTTCTGCTCGTCGCGTGATCGCATTCGCTTCGCAGGCAACGCTGACAGGTGCCGGCGTGAATGCCGGTGAAGCCTTGACGCTTTCCACCGAACGTGGTTCCATCACACTGCCCGCGCAGATCGCGGACCTTCCCGACAACGTCGTGTGGGTTCCCGAATGCTCGCAGGGTTCTTCAGTCCATCAGTCGCTGGGTGACGCCGGTTGCCTCGTGGCTCTCAGCGCCACTGAGGAGGTGGCTCGATGAATCCCTTGCTCAGTGCGGTGCCTCATTACACCGCAGCAGATTTCTCGCAGGAAACATGGTGGCTGACGCTCATCAAGGCCGTCTTCATCATCGTTTACTTGATCCTGAACGTTCTTCTTGCCCTCTGGGTTGAGCGTCGTGGCCTTGGTCGCATGCAGACCCGTCCGGGCCCGAACGTGGCCGGCCCGCTCGGTTTGCTCCAGGCAATCGCCGATGCAGGCAAGCTTCTGTTCAAGGAAGACATGTGGACCCGCGGAGCCGATAAGTTCTTGTACTTCATCGCTCCGGCCATCGCAGCATTCAGTGCGTTCAGCGTCTTTGCCGTGATTCCGATGGGGCCGAACGTCAACCTGTTCGGCCACTCCAGCCCGCTTCAGCTGGCCGATATGCCGGTCGCAACGCTCTACATCCTGGCAATCACCTCGCTTGGCCTGTACGGCGTTGTCCTCGGCGGTTGGTCAACCCGTTCGACGCTTCCGCTCTACGGTGCAGTTCGTTCGTCCGCCCAGGTGATTTCATACGAACTCGCCATGGGTATGGCGCTTGTTTCCGTGTTCCTCATGTCGGGCACGATGTCGACCTCGCAGATCGTTGCTTCCCAAGGCCAGGTCTGGTGGGCATTCGCGCTGATCCCAGCGTTCGTTGTCTACTGCATCTCGGCTACCGGTGAAGTCAACCGTCTGCCCTTCGACCTCCCCGAAGCTGAAGGCGAACTCGTCGCCGGTCACATGACCGAATACTCGTCCATGAAGTTCGGCTGGTACTACCTGTCCGAATACGTGAACATGCTCAACGTTTCCGCGGTTGCCACCACGATGTTCTTCGGTGGTTGGCACGCGCCGTGGCCACTGTCGCACGTACCGGTCATCAACGACGGCTGGTTCGGTATGCTCTGGTTCTTCCTCAAGATGTGGTTCTTCATGTTCCTCCTCATCTGGACCCGTGCAACGCTGCTCCGCTTCCGTTACGACCAGTTCATGAGCTTCGGCTGGAAGTGGCTGATGCCGATCGCTCTGGTCTGGCTGGTTGCCGTCGCCGTCGTTCGTGGCATCACCGAATGGGTTGAGGTTTCCCTGCCAGTCCTTGGCGTATCAATCGTCATCCTCTTCGCAATCATCATGCTGATTATGTGGATCACGGATAAGGGCGAGCCTGAACCGGCCCTCAAGCCTGCCGATATGGAATACACCGGCTTCGCTGACGGTTTCCCGGTCCCGCCACTTCCCGGTCAGAGTCCGGTTGAGTCCCCGCGCGCCGGCCGAGCACCGGTCGTGACGACTGCCTCGAAGGAGGACACCGATGAGTAAGAAGAACGATTCGAAGAACGAGGAAATGCGCTTCGAGCATGACCCGAAGGGGCCGATCGGCGAATTCTTTGCTCCGATCGCCGGCTATGGCGTCACCATCTCGTCTTTCTTCCGTCCGACCGTCACCGAGCAGTACCCGCGCGAACCCGCGCGCGTCATGCCTCGTTTCCACGGTCGTCACCAGCTGAACCGTTACGCAGACGGTTTGGAAAAGTGCATTGGCTGCGAACTTTGCGCGTGGGCATGCCCCGCTGACGCCATCCTCGTTGAAGCAGCCTCGAACACTCCCGAGGCGCAGTACAGCCCCGGCGAGCGTTTCGGCAACGTCTACCAGATCAACTACTTGCGTTGCATCTTCTGCGGTATGTGCATCGAAGCTTGCCCGACTCGTGCTCTGACGATGAGCAACGACTTCGAGCTCGCCACCTACACTCGCGCAGACGATATTTACGAAAAGCAGGATCTGCTTGTTCCTCTTTCCGATGGAATGCTCGCTCCGCCTCACCCGATGGTCGAGGGTCTGAACGATGGCGATTACTACCGCGGTGCGGTCAGTGGTGCCACCCAGTCCCAGATTGATTGGGTGAAGGAACACCGTCCTGAGGATCCGAGCCTTGCCAACGCACGCGTGGTGGCAAAGGAGGAAATCCGATGAATCTACTGGCTACATGGCCCGAGATGGCATCCACTGGCGAAGCCGTGCTGTTCGCATGCACCGCAATCGTCATGGTGGTGTGCGCACTGGGTGTCCTGTTCTTTAAAAAGGCCGCATACGCCGCTATCTCGATGGTCGGCGTCATGCTGGGTCTTGCAGTTCTCTACTTGACGCAACAGGTACCGTTCCTCGGTGTTGTTCAGATCGTCGTCTATACCGGCGCAATCATGATGCTCTTCCTGTTCGTCATCATGATGATCGGCCTCGGTGCCACCGATGACTACGCAACGCAGTCACGCGGTTCGATTATCGCAGCAGTCATCGCGGGTCTTGGCCTTGCAGTGATCATCGCTGCCACCCTCGGCCACACGAAGTTCACGGCTGACGCAAAGGGCCTCGTCCCCGCTGACCCGTACTCGAATGAACCGATCGAATCCCTCGCAACAACGCTCTTCTCGCAGCACTGGCTGACGATGGAGGTCGCGGGCGCACTGCTCATCACCGCCGCAATCGGCGCAATGCTACTCACGCATTCTGACAATCTCGGTCCGAAGATCTCGCAGGAAGAAACCGCAAAGGCCAAGATGCGCGCATTCGCCGAATCCGGCCGACGCATCGGTCAGCTTCCAGCACCTGGCGTCTACGCACACACCAACGCTGCTGACGTCCCGGCCATCTCCGGTGAAACCCTCGGCCCGATCGAAGAATCCGTCCCGCGCGTGATTCGTGTTCGTGGCTTGGAGCGTTCCATCGATCAGGTCGATCACGACGTCGCGCAGTCGCTTATGCTCGCCCGTACCGGCGATACCATCGACTCGCCGTTCGCACAGTTTGCATCGCAGACCGTCGAGCGTTCGGGCTCGTGGGGTATGCCTGGCCCGGCAGCGCCCACCGGCCTTGATCAGCCAGTCGGTCCCGCCGACGTGGCCGACGCCGAAGCACCCGCACAAAACAAGGAAGAGGAGGAGAAGTGAGTCTGGCTTGGTACCTCCTGCTTGCGGGAGTGCTCTTCTCAATCGGCGCTGTTACCGTTCTAGTTCGTCGCTCCGCCATCATTTCCCTGATGGGCGTTGAGCTCATGCTGAACTCCGCGAACCTGGTGTTCGTCACCTTCGCACGAATCTTCGGCGATGTGAACGGTGAAATTATGGCGTTCTTCGTCATGATCGTCGCAGCTGCCGAAGTCGTGGTCGGTCTGGCGATCATCGTGTCCATCTTCAAGTCACGGTCGACAACGAGCGTTGACGATATCAACTTGCTGAAGAACTGAGGGAGGAAAACAGAATGACAACATCCTTCGCTCTTCACGCGATGAACGACGGCCTTGCTGAGGTAATCGTTCCTGCCACCGGCGCAGCATCACTGGCATGGCTGATGATTGCAATTCCGCTGGCAAGCGCAGCGATCTTGCTGTTGCTGGGTCGTTCTTCCGACCGCTGGGGTCATCTGCTGGCCACCTGCGCCTCGTGGGTATCCTTTATCGTCGGTGCCGTCATCGTCGCCCAGGTCCTGGGCGCTGATGAGGGAGCACACCGCATGGCACACACACTGTTCACCTGGATCCCCGCTGGGGATTTCAGCGTGGACTTCGGCCTGCTGGTTGATCCGCTGTCGCTGACCTTCGTGATGCTGGTGACCTTCGTTGGTTCCCTCATTCACGTGTACGCAATCGCCTACATGG
Organism: Pauljensenia sp. OF14-1SRA; assembly: GCF_027694595.1. Taxonomy (NCBI): domain Bacteria; kingdom Bacillati; phylum Actinomycetota; class Actinomycetes; order Actinomycetales; family Actinomycetaceae; genus Pauljensenia; species Pauljensenia sp. OF14-1SRA. The sequence continues at coordinate 27,911 of NZ_JAQEVQ010000007.1, forward strand.
AACATGACAAGGATCGTCGCCGTTTCTTCGCCTACCTGAACCTGTTCATCGCAGCAATGCTGACCCTGGTTCTGGCTGACTCCTACGCCGTCCTCTTCGTCGGCTGGGAAGGCGTGGGCTTGGCCTCGTACCTGCTGATCGGTTTCTGGAACCACGTTCCGGCGAATGCTCGCGCTGCAAAGAAGGCGTTCGTCATGAACCGTGTCGGTGACATGGGCATGCTCGCCGCAATGATGGTCATGGTCGCAAACTTCTCGTCCGTCCGCTTCGAGGATGTGACCGAGGGTGTCGCTTCGATCCCAGTTGCTCAAGCAACCGCCATCGGCATCTTCCTACTGGTTGCTGCCTGTGGTAAATCCGCGCAGTTCCCGTTGCAGGCATGGCTTGGTGACGCAATGGCAGGCCCGACCCCGGTTTCCGCTCTTATTCACGCGGCAACCATGGTCACCGCTGGCGTCTACTTGGTCGTTCGTTCCGGTGCCGTCTACGTTGCAGCTCCCGCGGCAGCAACTGCAGTCGCCATTATCGGTGCAATCACGCTACTCTTCGGCGCGATCGTCGGTTCCGCAAAGGATGACATGAAGAAAGTCCTCGCGGCCTCGACCATGTCGCAGATCGGCTACATGATGCTGGGTGCGGGCCTCGGTCCGATCGGCTGGGCATTCGCAATCTTCCACCTGTTCACCCACGGCTTCTTCAAGGCACTTATGTTCCTCGGAGCCGGCTCAGTCATGCACGGCATGGCTGACCAAGTGAATATGCGTCGCTTCGGTGCTCTGCGTACCGTCATGAAGATTACGTGGGTCACGTTCATGATGGGCTGGCTGGCAATCCTCGGTGTTCCGCCGTTCTCCGGCTTCTGGTCGAAGGACAAGATCATTGAAGCAGCCTTCGGGGCGCACACCTTCGGTTCGATCGAAGCACCGTGGATCGGCTGGGTCTACGGCCTGGTTGCCCTGATCGGTGCCGGTATCACCGCGTTCTACATGTCGCGTCTGTTCTTCATGACCTTCCACGGCAAGGCACGTTGGACGACTGAAGCGGAAGGTTCGCCGGTTCACCCGCACGAGTCCAACGCTCTCATGACCGTCCCGATGATCATCCTTGCCATTGGCGCGATCTTCATCGGTGGCCTCATGTCGATTGGTGACTTCTTCACCAACTGGTTGTCTCCCGCAATCGGAGGCGTTCACCATGGCGAACCGGTCATGCCGGTGATGGCCATTCAGATCCTGACCCTCGTCCTCGTGATTGCCGGTGCCTTCCTGGCATGGCGCATGTACGGTGCCGGTGAGGTTCCGACTGGCGTTCCTGCCGGTAATGCTCTGACCGAGGCTGCACGTCGTGACCTCTACCAGGATGACGTGAATGCCACTCTGTTCGTCGCTCCCGCTGCGGGTCTTGCAAAGCTTGCAACCGGTGGTGACCGCAAGGCAATCGACGGCGCGGTTGGTCTGGTTACCAAAGGCTCGGCTGGTGTCGGTCGCCTGATCGCGATCACGCAGAACGGCTTCGTCCGTGCCTACGCGTCATACATCCTTGGGGGCGTTGTCGTTGCCCTCGCGATCGTCCTCGGCTTCAGGCTGTGAGGGAGTTAGACAATGGAAAACACAATGGTTGAATCCTCGTTCCCATGGCTTACCCTCCTGGTCGCTCTTCCCGCGCTGGGTGCGCTCCTGCTTGGAGTAACCCCCGCGTTGCGTAAGGGCGCAGGCAAGGGCTTTGCTCTGGTCGTCTCCCTCCTCGAACTCGGTGCTGCTATCGGCGCTGCCCTGAGCTTCGACTGGGGTTCGGCTTCTACGTATCAGCTCACCGAATCCGTCTCGTGGATTCCCCAGATGGGCGTTTCATGGGCCCTCGGCGTCAACGCCTTGTCCCTGGTTATGGTCCTTCTTGCTGTCATCCTGGTTCCGATCGTTTTGATCGCCGGTTGGAACGAAGATGAAAGCGAAGCGGATGCGGGCTCGTACGCGGCCCTCGTCCTCTTCCTCGAAGCGTTCATGGTCGTCATCTTCGCAGCGTTTGACCTGGTGGTCTTCTACATCGCCTTCGAAGCGATGCTGATCCCGCTGTTCCTGATGATCGGTCGTTACGGTGTCGGCCCGGTTGCCGAGCGTCATGCAGCAGCGATGAAGTTCCTGCTCTACTCGCTCGCCGGCGGTCTGGTCATGCTCGGTGGTCTGATCGCTCTTTGGGCATTCGCTCCAGAGCACTCCGACACCTTCTTCCGCCTCGACACCCTGTCCCAGGTTGCACCGACTCTGTCGGGCGCAGTCCAGATGGGCGCGTTCGTGTCCTTCATGGTCGCCTTCGCAATCAAGGCTCCGATGGTTCCGGTTCACACCTGGCTCCCCGATACTGCCGCCGTTGCCCGTCCGGGCACGTCGGTTCTGCTCGTTGGCGTGCTGGACAAGATCGGCACCTTCGGCATGATTACCCTCTGCCTGCGCCTCTTCCCGGAAGCTTCCTTCGAAGCGCGCTGGGTCCTCTGCGCACTGGCAGTCCTGTCGATTATCTGGGGCGGTCTTGCTGCTAACGGTCAGGACGACATCATGCGCCTCGTGTCCTACACGTCCGTGTCGCACTTCGGCTTCATGGTTTTGGGTATCTTCATCGGCTCGTCGGTCGCCATGGTTGGCGCTATGTTCTACATGGTTGCTCACGGTGTTTCGATTGCAGCGATGTTTATCCTCTCCGGTTGGCTGTCGCGTCGCGGTGGCACCCAGGACATGAACGCATACTCGGGTATGCAGCGCGTGACCCCGGTTCTTGCCGGCCTCTGGCTGGTTTCGGGTCTTGCATCGATCGCACTGCCCGGTCTGTCAGGCTTCGTTCCTGAATACCTCGTCCTCATGGGTACGTGGCAGGTAAATATCGTGCTGGCGGTCTTCGCGCTGCTCGGCGTGATTATCGCTGCCGTGTACGTCTTGATGCCTTACCAGCGTGTCTTCACCGGTGGCCCCGTCGCCGGCAAGGATGCACTGCCTGACTTGAACACTCGTGAAAAGTCAGTGATGGCCCCGCTGCTCATTGCAATGGTTGTTCTCGGTATCTGGTCTGCGCCACTTGTCGGTGCACTGACCCCGATCGGTGAAGATCTTGCTCTTGGCACTGCCGATACTGCCGCAACGGCAGTTCTTGAAGGGAGCTCGAATTGAATCTCTTGCAAGCAGCAAACTTTAGCGCTCCGCAGATCGCTTGGGTGACGCTCATTCCGATCATCGTCGTCTTCGGCGGTGCGGTCTTGGGCGTACTCATCGAAGCATTTGCTCCCCGCAAGACCCGTCGCACGCTGGTCATTGCCGTCGCTCTGCTGACGACTCTGGCCGCAGCCGCGGTGCTCGCGACGCGGTGGCTCCCGGTTCTTGACAAGCCCACCTCCATTGGTGAGTACATCGAGGACCCGCTGACAATCGGTTCCCAGTTCGTCCTGACTATCGTCGCGTTCTTCGCGATCCTGGTGATGGCCGATCGCACTGTTGTTGGTGACGGCGCTTTCGCTGGTCAGCCTTCGGATCGCCCCGGTTCGCAGGATGAAGAGCGTTCCGATACTCAGAACTACCAGCGTTCGGAAATGTTCCCGCTGACCCTGTTCAGCTTGGGTGGCATGATGCTGTTCCCGGCAGCTGATTCCTACATCATGCTGTTCGTGGCTCTTGAAGTCATGTCGCTTCCGCTCTACATTCTGGCCGCCACCGCGCGTCGTCGCCGTCAGCTCAGCCAGGAAGCAGGCATGAAGTACTTCATCCTGGGTGCATTCGCATCCGGCTTCCTGCTGATGGGTTCAGCGCTCCTCTACGGTTTCACCGGCTCCCTGAAGATCTCCGATGCCGCAGCAGTCGTCCCGACCGCGAACGGTCTTGACTGGCTGGCAGTTGTTGGCGTCTTCATGATTATGGTCGGCTTGCTGTTCAAGGTGGGTGCTGCTCCGTTCCATGCCTGGACGCCCGACGTGTACACCGGTGCTCCGACCCCGGTTACCGGCTTCATGGCGGCAGCCGTGAAGATGGCGGCCTTCGGCGCGATGTTGCGCTTCTACCAGACGATCGCAGCACTGCTTCAGTGGGACCTGGTTCCGGTTCTGATCGCAGTTGCCGTTCTGACCATGCTGGTTGGTACCTTCACCGGTATCGTTCAGACCGATGTGAAGCGTATGCTTGCCTTTTCGTCGATCGCACACGCCGGCTTTATCCTGATCGGTGTTTTCTCGCTGGCTCAGGGTTCTGCTGGCCACGTCCTCTACTACGTACTGGCATACGGGCTGGCAACGGTTGGTGCATTTGGTGTCATCACTCTGGTTCGTTCTGCGACTAGCGATGGTGAACCCGGTGGCGAGGCAACGGCTCTGGATCGCTGGGCAGGCCTGGGCAAGAAGAACCCGCTGATGGCGGGATCCATGCTTGTCTTCCTGCTCTCGTTCGCTGGCATTCCGTTGACGGCTGGTTTCGTTGGCAAGTTCGTCGTGTTCTCTGATGGCTTTGCCGGTGGCTTCGGCTGGCTTGTGGCGCTTGCTTTGGCGTGCTCCGCGGTGACGGCCTTCTACTACTTCCGTCTGGTTCGCCTGATGTTCTTCACCGAGCCGACTGAGAATTCAGTGGTTGTCCGTTCTGAAGGCATGACCTTCATCGCGGTTCTGAGCTTGGCACTTGCGACGATTGCGCTGGGCATCTTCCCCGGTCCCGTTTTGTCGATTCTGTCAAACATCGTCATACTTTTGCCGTGACCGTTTCTACGCCAGATCTACATGTTCCCGACCTCGAGTCCCGAATTCTTCCGGGGCTTGAGGTCGTCGAGCGTCGCCTGTACGAATCAGTGACGGGGGCGCGTGACCTCGTTAATGACCTCACCAGCCACCTTGCTCTTGCAGGTGGGAAGCGACTTCGCCCCCTCCTCGCGCTGGTGTGCGCGCAGCTGGGTGACCCGGAACGTGCGCTCAGTGACGAGGTCATTCGCGGTGCGACTGCCGTTGAAATGACGCATCTCGCGTCGCTCTACCATGATGACGTCATGGACTCAGCGCCGACCAGACGTGGCGTTCCGTCGGCTCAGCACGTGTGGGGCAACAATCGTGCGATCCTCGCTGGTGACGTGCTTTTTGCTCGGGCGTCGATGCTGATTACGACGCTTGGTCCCGAGATGGTTCGCTACCATGCGAAGACCTTCGAACGTCTCTGCATCGGTCAGCTGAATGAAACCTTCGGTCCGACTGAAGAGGACGACCGCGTCGACTTCTACTTGAAGGTCCTGTCGGATAAGACCGGCTCGCTGGTCGCGACGGCCGCGTACTTTGGTGCGTGTCTGTCGGGTGCTTCTGATGACATTGCTGCGATCGTCTCTGAGTTCGGCGAGCGCATTGGTGTCGCATTCCAGATCGCTGACGACGTTCTTGACCTTGCGTCCGATCAGTCTGGTAAGACACCGGGTACTGATCTGCGTGAGGGTGTAGACACCCTGCCGATTCTGCTCCTGCGTCGTCGTGTTGCTGAGGGCACGATCGATGAAGCGGGGAAGCAGATTCTGGCTGAACGTGACACTGATCTGTCATCGGATGAAGCTCTCGGTGCCTTGGTAGCGAAGATTCGTGTCCATGATTGCTTGGAGGAAACGCGTGCGCTGGCTCGTCAGTGGTCAGATAGTGCGATCGAGGTGCTCGACTCTCTGCCCGATGGTGAACCGAAGCAGGCACTCATCGCGTTTGCTCACTTGATGGTGGATCGCTTGGTCTGACTTCGACAGTCGTTTTCATCTGTGTGCTCCGCAGTTTTGGCTGTGGGGCACACAGTGTTTTACGGGGAGTCTCTTCTCTTTCACCCGAGCGTGTTTCGCACGTCAGAAGGACGGTGGGTGAGATATTGGCTGGGAGCGAGGGACGAGGCCATGCTCCCTGCCAAGAGTTCGTTCGGGCCTCGTGTGAGAACCCAACCGGAGCATCTAAGAAGGTGAAACTGTCCACCAAATGCGTGAAGCCGGTTACGAAATGGCAAGATTTGCGCAATCGACACTAGGATCAACACAGATAGATTTTCAACTTGTCCTGTTTGCGTAAATCAAAACGCGTGGGGCTTCGAAGGGAGAACGGGTTGACTGCGCTTAACGTTGCTGTCATTGGTGCTGGTCCTGCGGGTATCTATGCCTCCGATATTTTGTCGAAGTCTGGGCTGGACGTGAACATCGACCTTTTCGAGCGTCTGCCCGCTCCCTACGGTCTGGTTCGCTACGGTGTTGCCCCCGACCACCCGCGTATTAAGCAGATCATTGTTGCCTTGTACAAGATCCTGCAGCGCGGTGACATTCGACTGCTGGGCAACGTTGAAATCGGTCGCGACGTCACGATCGATGATCTGCGCGAACACTACGATGCGGTCATTATCGCGACGGGTGCCGACCGCGATGCTCCGCTGAATATTCCCGGCGTTGATCTGCCGGAGTCCTACGGTGCAGCCGATTTCGTGTCCTGGTACGACGGCAACCCGGATTACCCGCGTACCTGGCCGCTTGAGGCGAAGAAAATCGCGGTCGTGGGTGTTGGCAATGTTGCGCTGGACGTTGCGCGCGTTCTGGCGAAGCACGCCGAAGACATGATGGTCACCGAGGTTCCTGAAAACGTCGCAGAGGGGCTGAAGAACAATCCCGTCACCGACGTTCATGTTTTCGGTCGTCGAGGCCCCGCACAGGTGAAGTTCACCCCGTTGGAACTGCGCGAACTGGGCAAGGTGCCCGACGTTGACATCATCGTTTCTGAAGAAGATTTCGATTTCGATGAGGGCAGTGAGCAGGCTCTGCGCGAATCTAACCAGCAGCGCCAGGTTGTCAAGACTCTGACGAACTACGCGATGGCTGACGAGGATGAACACACGGCAAGCCGTCGCATCCACATTCACCTGTTCCAGTCGCCGGCCGAGATTGTTGCCGATGACCAGGGGCATGTGAAGGCGATTCGTACCGAGCGTACGGAGCTGACTGGCGATGGAAACGTGCGTGGCACGGGTGTCATTACGACGTGGCCGGTGCAGGCGGTTTATCGCGCTGTCGGCTACTACTCGTCGCCGATTCCTGGCCTGCCGTTCGATACTGCTCGTGGCGTTGTCCCGAACGTTGAGGGTCGAGTTGTTCCGACGCCGGAAGCGGGTGAGGACGAGGCTCTGACGGGCATTTACGCCACCGGTTGGATTAAGCGTGGTCCGGTTGGTCTGATTGGTTCGACGAAGTCTGATGCTCAGCAGACGATCTCCCACCTGGTGGAGGATGCGAATGCTGGACGTCTGCACGCGTCCTCGAACGCGGTGGGCCACGAAGCGATGGTGAACCTGCTGAACGAGCGTGGCGTTGAATTCACGACCTGGGAAGGCTGGGAACTGCTTGATGAATACGAGCGTGCACTCGGCTCCGAATACGGCGAGCTTCCCGAAGGTCGTGGCGTGCGCGAGCGCGTGAAGGTTGTTTCCCGTCGCGCGATGACAGATATTTCACGAGGTTCCGATTCGAAACCCACCGACCTGATTGGTCAGATGGGAGAAATGGGTGTTCCTTCAGCTCCCGAGCGTTTCGATGACTACACCGGTCCGGGACGAAGCAAGTAACGCTCTCCTTGTGTGGGCGGGCAGTGCTCTTCTCAGCACTGCCCGCCCCTCATTTCAAGGGCAATGCTGATCCCCGGTAGGGCGCTCTCTGCTGATAAGAGGCAGGTCTCAGATGGTGTTCCGATTGTTTTCAGGACTTACCCAGATAGTCCTCATATTCTGTTTCTATGACGCAGCGTAGGTATCACAACGGCTTGAAGACGGCGTTCTTGCTGGGAGGCATGTGGGCGCTTCTACTGGTGATCGGTGGTGTGATTGCCGGTTCAACTGGCCGGTCAATCTGGATATGGATCTTTGCGGGTATTGGATTGGTTCAGACCGCAGTGTCCTACTGGAATTCGGCAACAATTGCACTGCGATCAATGAACGCTTATCAGGTGACGCGGGAAGAACGGCCTGACCTGTATCGAATTGTTGAAGAGCTGGCTGCGCGTGCAAATCAGCCGGTGCCTTCCATTTGGATCGCTCCGACTGTGACTCCGAATGCGTTCGCAACGGGGCGTGACCCGAACCATGCGGCCGTGTGTTGTACCGAAGGTATCCTTGAGATTTTGGGTGAGCGCGAGCTACGTGGTGTCCTGGGGCATGAATTGATGCACGTCTACAACCGTGACATCCTGACCTCGTCCGTTGCGGCGGGTATTGCTGGTCTGATCGGATCAGTCGCGCAATTCCTTCTGCTCTTCGGTGGTGGGGGCAGGCGTGATGGCGAAGGCGGGGGAGTGGGCATTATCGGTTCGATCCTCATCGCCCTTCTGGCGCCGTTTGTTGCGACCCTCATTCAGTTCTCCCTGTCGCGCACACGCGAGTTCGACGCGGACGAGGACGGATCGAAACTGACTGGAGATCCTCTGGCCTTAGCCTCCGCATTGCGCAAGCTGGAGCAGGTCACGGCACACCGCCCGATGGAACAAACTCCGGCCAACCAATCCGTTGCTGCCATGATGATTGCCAACCCCTTCGGTAAGGTGCGCAATCTGTTCTCAACGCATCCGTCAATGGATGAGCGTTGCGCGCGCCTCGAAAAAATGGCCGGCTACTGACCCTCTTCCTGTTTGCGCAACGGCTGGAACGAGGTCGCGTCTTTTCGCCCAACGTGCATCGCGCTTGGGTGAAAGTCATCACATGGACTGTATAAGGCGGGCGGGGTGGAAGCAGTCACTTCCACCCCGCCCGGCCTCGTGAATCGAAAAATCAGCGGTAGTTCACGAACTGCAACGCGACATCAATGTTCTCTCCGGCGGGGCCCTTCAGCAGTGCAATCACAGCCTGAAGGTCGTCACGAGACTTCGAAGAAACGCGAAGTTCGTCACCCTGAATCTGAGCTTTCACACCCTTCGGACCCTCATCACGGATGAGCTTCGCGATCTTCTTCGCAGCGTCCTGAGCAATACCTTCACGCAGGGGAGTGACCAACTTGTAGATCTTGCCCGACGGCTTCGGCTCGCGATCCTTGTAGTCCAGGCTCTTCAAAGAAATGCCACGACGAATCAGCTTTGTCTGCACAACATCAAGGATTGCAAGGACTCGATCGGCGGAATTCGCTTCCATTTCAATCGCGTCACCGCTCAACTTGATCGCCGCATTAACGTTACGGAAGTCATAACGTGTCGAAATTTCCTTCGCAGCTTGGTTGACTGCGTTATCAACTTCCTGACGATCTAACTTGGAAACAATATCGAACGAGGAATCTGCCATGGGCCTTCCCTTCCTTGTAAATGCGCGGTTCGCGGGCAGGTGAGTCCGGCCAGCGGTCCGCCGATTGGCGTTGAGGATAATTTATCTGTTATTCTTCCACGGCACCGAAAAATTTGGTGCACGGCGGGGTACCCGAGCGGCCAAAGGGAGCTGACTGTAAATCAGCCGCGTAAGCTACGGGGGTTCGAATCCCTCCCCCGCCACCATCTTGGATGTATCCAAGATTCAGCGTGTGAGGACATTCTCAGACTGGCGGATTGCTAAAGCAATTGGAACTGAGATAGGCTCTTTCGCGTTGCCCCGATAGCTCAGTCGGCAGAGCGTCTCCATGGTAAGGAGAAGGTCAAGGGTTCGATTCCCTTTCGGGGCTCAGGTAGCGACGACGGTCGCGCCGTTGCGGCGGGGTAGCTCAGCTGGTCAGAGCGCACGACTCATAATCGTGAGGTCGCGGGTTCGAGCCCCGCCCCCGCTACCGCATATCAGGTCGCGCGCCGACAAACTACTGAAGCAAAAGAGGACACACCGTGGCAAGCAAGTCTCAGGATGTTCGCCCCAAGATCACTCTGGCCTGCTCGGAGTGCAAGGAGCGCAACTACATCACCAAGAAGAACCGTCGTAATACGCCGGATCGTCTGGAACTCGCGAAGTACTGTCCGCGTTGTCGCAAGTCCACTGCGCACCGCGAGACTCGCTGAGTAAGCAGTAAATAAATCCCCGAAGCACGTGCTTCGGGGATTTTTGTTTGCCTAGATTCTGCTCAGATTCAGGGCGCGCCGGGGTACGAGGCGATTCAGGAGTTAATGGCCAAAATGTGGGATTATAGGGTTAAACGACAAAATGGGGTTATAGGACAAAACGTGTTGGTTTTGTGGTGACTTTTCGGCTTTTTGGTGCGGAAAAGTCGGGTTTTAAGTTGATGTGTTTGCTTGGGAGATATGAAAGCTCCCGTTTGCCCTGTGTGCGCCCAGTCAATGAATCGCAATGGAAGAACGTCTGCTGGACGAGTCAGGTGGAGGTGTCGGGGGTGTAATTCCTCGATGGTGCAACGTATCGACTCGGGAGCTAAAGACTTATCAGCGTTCCTTAACTGGCTGTTGTCAGGGACAACCCTCAAAGAGCTTCCCGGTGAGGGCAGATCCTTCCAGAGGCGTTGCCAGGCGTTGTGGAGCTATTGGGCTTTGCCACCCATCATTGACCAGGTCCATGACGTCATCTACGTTGATGGCATCCATCTAGGGCGCAAAGCTGTTGTTCTGATTGCCCGAAGTGATGAGTATGTGTTGGGCTGGTATGTGGCAAGAGCGCAGAAAGCAAGCGCGTGGGAAGCGTTAATGAGCCGTATCGCCCTGCCCTTGTTGGTGGTCGCTGATGGGGGAAGTGGGTTTGAGAAGGCGCGCAAGAACATCTGGCCCCGTAGCGCTACTTATCCGTAGATGTTTCATGGGGCGAGCTTGCGCTGAACTTCTCGTCTGAGAACTTGCTGGCCTAGTCCGGGATTACTGCTACTTTCACACTGATGCGGTCGCGGAGGGCGTCGTAGGCTGAATACACGTCGCTGAGTGCAAACTCGTGGGTCACAATCGCGTCAACGTCGAGCCCCTTTCTTGGCCAGACGTGCGGGCCTGATCAAGCGTCTCAAAGCCGAGCCTTCCAAACACTCATCGGCTCGGGCGTTTTGATTTGCAGTCGGGTGGTCGGTCAAGACGTCCCCAATCGTCTGCGTGAACCCAGTCGTTATCTGCGATCCAAGCTCATCGAGTTACCGGCTGCACCTGGTGCGACGGTTTTGTGTGTTTGAGCTTGGATGTGTCGCGTGGGGTGTAGTTGGTGTGGGGGTGGGGTTGGTTTTGGTGCACCGGCTGCACTTGGTGCGACGGTTTTGCGTGTTTGATCCTGGATTTGTCGCGTGAGGTGTAGTTGGTGCGGTCGTGGGTTGGTTTTGTGCCCCCGACTGCACTTGGTGCGATGGTTTTGCGTGTTTAAGCCCGGATTTGTCGCGTGGGGTGCAGGTAGTGACGCTCACCAACTGACTTCGCTTCCTCATCGACGGGCGTGCCGGGGTGTGGGGTGCCAGAGGTGGCGCCTTCGTCGTGTGAGGCGATGTTTTGGGTATTAACCCCAAATCTGAAAGACGGGTGTAAGGGGCGGAGATGAAGAATGTCGCCTCTATGTCAGTTTCCCGTGCCGATGTTTTAGGGGAGCTGCCAATTGATTGGCGTTGCTCCTTGAACCCGAAGAAGGTCATTTGCCCTCGAGAAAGGCCTCGAACCGAAGAAGCCACGACGTGCTGACAAGGGGGATGGGTGCGCCGACTTGATGATCGGGAAGCGGTTCAGTCGCGGTTCCAGCGTCTGTGCCGGTCGGCCCCAGAGGATCGCCACCAGCGGTTGTGGTGTGCCCTCGTCATCTGTGCGGGCAACAAGAGCATCGATTGCGCATTCGGTGACCTCCTCCCACCCGCGTTTCTGGTGTGAGCCTGGGGCACCCGGGCGAACCGTGAGCACTCTGTTGAGCAGACAGACTCCCTCGCACGCCCATGGTGTCAAGTCACCGGAAGTCGGTCGCGCTAGGCCTAGGTCCGATTCCAGTTCGGTGAAAATATTGACGAGGGACCGCGGAATCGGTGTCCCCGGAGTGACGGAGAAACTGAGCCCCATCGCGTGCCCGGGTGTGGGATATGGATCTTGACCGACGATCAATGCTTTCACGTCGTTAAATGGGTAGGTGAACGCTCGCAGTACATCCGTACCAGCGGGCAGATAGTTGTGCCCGGCTTTGATTTCTTTGCGGAGCATTACTCCCAACTCATGAATCTTGTCTTCAACGGGCGCCAAGGCTTCAGCCCATCCGGGGTCGATGAGATTGATAAGCGGTTGAGGAGCAACGTCATTCATATGCTCAGCTTAGTGCGATCGAATCCGCGATGTTTATCCGATTGTGATACGTGGCGAGGCCTCGGCGCGCCGGTGTCTTCTTCGGCATCGAAACGTGCGTGACGTTAGGCTAAAAGGGTGAGTTCAGTTAACCCTCGTGATGAATTTGATGTTGCCGGCGAAGATATGCCTGTCGGTATGCACCGCCCTCAGCCGTCGAAGTGGAAGTCAGTCTGGCCATTCCTGGTCATTCTGATCGTTGTTCCCCTACTGGCTTGGGGAGCAAGTAGCCTTCTGACGAACAGGCCGACCTCGTCGAATACGACTGTCGCCCCTACGGGGCAATCCGAAGCGCAGTCGGCTCAGTCGGCACCTGAAACCACCCAGTCTGCTCCCGCTGAACAGGCTGAATCTGCTCAGTCGGAACCGGTAACCGAACCGGAATCAACGCCCGCCCCGGCGAACGAACCCATCGTTGACACCAACGTGAAGATTTCAGTGCTGAACGGTACTGGCCAGAACGGTTTGGCTGCTCGGACTGCCGAAAAGCTCACCGCAGCAGGCTTTGCCGGTGCAGCGACGGGCAACGCAACCGGTTGGGAGACCGAGGATTCAACCGTTTACTACCAGGATCCGAACTTGGAAGCCAGTGCGCGAGCAGTTGGCGAAGCTGTGGGCATCACGAACGTTCAGCAGTCGAATAACATCGGCGATTCAGATATTGTCGTTCTGCTGAGGTAATCCCGCTTCGCGCTCTAGGTGCGAACGCGACACTAGCAGGAGTGGCCAGTCGATAATCGACTGGCCACTGTGCTGTTTGCGCCTACAGTGAACCCCGTTTGCCTCGTCTTGCACTCGAAAGGGGAGAGTGCCAAACTTGAGTTAGCACTCGCCACGGCAGAGTGATAAAACCAGCGGGAAGGTGAGGGACGTTCGGCATCTGGAAAGGCCAGATGAACAGCGTTCCGTCCGTCGCGGGCACCATCCCCAATCCGCACCGCGGAAGGAAATAGACACCAATGGCAAAGATCATTCACTTCGACGAGGACGCACGTCGCGGCATGGAACGTGGCCTGAACCTCCTCGCTGATACTGTCAAGGTCACCCTCGGCCCCAAGGGTCGCAACGTTGTTCTCGACAAGAAGTGGGGTGCCCCCACCATCACCAAGGACGGCGTCTCTGTCGCAAAGGAAATCGACCTTGAAGATCCGTTCGAGCGCATCGGCGCCGAACTGGTGAAGGAAGTTGCAAAGAAGACCGACGACGTTGCAGGTGACGGCACGACCACCGCAACCGTTATCGCTCAGGCACTCGTCCGTGAAGGCCTCCGTAACGTTGCAGCTGGCTCGAACCCGATCGCTCTCAAGCGCGGTATCGACCAGGCTGTCTCCGCTATCGTCGAACAGCTCCACAAGGACTCCAAGCCTGTCGAAACGACCGAGCAGATCGCAGCAACCGCTTCGATCTCCGCGAACGACTCGGAGATCGGCAAGCTGATCGCTCAGGCATTCGAGAAGGTCGGTGCAGAGGGCGTCGTCACCGTCGAAGAAACCAACTCCTTCGACACCACCCTCGAAACCACCGAGGGCATGCGTTTCGACAAGGGCTTCCTCTCGGCCTACTTCGTCACCGACACCGAGCGCCAGGAGGCCGTCCTTGAGGACGCCTACGTGCTCCTTATGGATTCGAAGATCTCGAACGTCAAGGACATCGTCCCCGTTCTCGAAAAGGTCATGCAGACCGGAAAGCCGCTGCTGATCGTCGCCGAAGATGTTGAGGGTGAAGCTCTGGCGACCCTCGTCGTCAACAAGATCCGTGGCACCTTCAAGTCCATCGCCGTCAAGGCACCGGGCTTCGGTGACCGTCGCAAGGCAATGCTCCAGGACATGGCAATCCTGACCGGTGGCCAGGTCATCTCCGAAACCGTTGGCCTTTCCCTTGAAAACGCTGATCTTGAACTGCTTGGTCGCGCACGCAAGGTCGTCGTCTCCAAGGACGAGACCACCATCGTCGAAGGCGCTGGCGAAAAGGAAATGATCGACGCTCGCGTCCGTCAGATCCGCCAGGAGATCGAGAACACCGACTCCGACTACGACCGCGAGAAGCTCCAGGAACGCCTGGCCAAGCTCTCCGGTGGCGTTGCCGTCATCAAGTCCGGCGCCGCAACCGAGGTCGAACTCAAGGAACGTAAGCACCGCATCGAAGACGCAGTGCGTAATGCTCGCGCAGCCTCCGAAGAGGGCCTCGTCGCCGGTGGTGGCGTTGCTCTGATCCAGGCTGCTGACCGCGCACTGGCAACCCTCGAAGGCCTGCCTGGCGATGAAGCAACCGGCGTGAACATTGTCCGCGTTGCAATCTCCGCTCCGCTCAAGCAGATCGCTGAGAACGCTGGCTTCGAAGGTGGCGTTGTCGCAGACCGTGTCGCAGCAATGGAACCGGGCCACGGCCTGAACGCAGCAACCGGCGAATATGGTGACCTGATGGCAGCCGGTATCTCTGACCCGGTGAAGGTCACCCGCTCTGCTCTGCAGAACGCTGCTTCGATTGCAGGCATGTTCCTGACCACCGAAGCTGTCGTAGCCGACAAGCCTGAACCGCCGGCACCGGCCGGTGGCGAAGACGCCGGCATGGGTGGCATGTACTGAGCCACTGATGCTCGCGCGCGTCTCGCGTAGCTGAAAACAACCGGGGCCGGCCCTAAGATGAGGGCCGGCCCCGACTGTCTTTTCAGCCTTGTCGAGCAAGTGGTATCAGGCGTGTCTTTGGAGCCATCGACATCACTCAGGCGTCTTATGTCGGCACCTGGAACAAACGCCAGTAGGTAAGCCCATTAGACCGCTACGTGAGATCGTGAAATATGGCTTATGCGCCCGCAAAAAGGCCTGCGCTCGCGGCCTCGGCGTCTTCGTAGCTTTGGGCTGCAATCTGCATATGAGATCCGATCGTGTCCAAAGATGCTTCGACCTGCGCTTGTGTGGCTTGCCAGGAAGCGACGCATGCCTGAAAACTTGCTTGCGCAACGCCTGTCCATGAGCCTTCCAAGGCCTGTAGGTCTGCGAGCATTGTCTGAACCTGCGAACGGATTTCGTTGCTGAGGACACTGACGCGCGTAGCGCTCGCTGAGATTTGCGAAGAATCGACGGTGAAAACTGCCATGAGAATCCCTTTCCAATCGTGGTGACGCACATTGAAAAATGGTGCGTATGCCCACGCTAGGAAAGGGAGGAGGAAGCGGAAACCGGGCGAGCGCTCAATTGTGGATAAGTGCTACCCGCACAAAAATGTGGATAAGTCTGGCTTATGCCGGGTTTGCCGGCAGATCCATTGCTTCGATCGCGCTTTCAAGGGACGACGTTGTTTCATCATCTTCTGGAGCGACAGGCTCTGCAGGAATGACGATCTTCGGCAGGGTGCCGGTCATTGTGAGTTCGTCTGCCGGAGTTTCGACCGTAGCAACGTTTTTCTTCAGGTGGCGTCGCTTCAGGACGATGGTGCCGGTTGTGGTGAGATCCTCTTCGGGAGCGTCGTCGGAATCATCCGTGTCGTCGAGATCGTCATTGGTGTCACCGCACTGGAAGAGTGCGGAGTCGATTTTTGCCAGTTCGACTTCCAGGTTGGAACGGGCGGCGTCTTCCCACGCGCTTCCCAGTGGCGACTGGTAGAGCGGGTCGTAGGACAGGAGCTTGGTAATCAGCGCGCGGCGTGCTTTGAGGAAGGGAGTATCTTCCAGGTCGGCGAGTTCGTTGCGCAGCTTCTCGCGGTACTTCTTGTATTCCTGTGGGCTTCCGGCCAGTAGTGCGAGGTCGGCGTCCACCAGTACCTGGGCGTCCACATCGTCACGCGGTGCGCGGTGCTTGGCGAGGTATCCGATGAGTTCACCGATACGGTTTGTCACGTCTTCGCTGACACCGAGCGATTCCATGTGCTCGGCGGTGTTGGCAACGCACTCGTTGACGGTCGCATGCGGGTCGATGCCCTTGATTTTCACCGCGATACAACGGTTGAGGGTTGCGCCTCTGTACCATGCGGCGACTCGGAGGACGTCTGGGTCGTGTGCGGTTGCAGAGAGCTCATCGATGCGCGTAAGAACGTTAATCAAATGATGCAGGTTATGCAGAGCCAGGCGCTCGTCGGACCATTCTTCGACAAGTGCGTGCGCTTCTTGAATTAGTCGGTCAACCGGGGCGGTTGCGCCGAGTTCAATCATGGCGTCAGTAAACGAGCTGATAAGCCATTGTGGTGCTCCAGCACCCATACGCTCACTCCTGATTTAGGGATATGCCGAAATCATACTCAGGGGATAGGAATAAAGCATTTCCGGTGGCCTACGTCTCATGGGCGGATTGACGAGGCCTGCGCGTTCTCGAAGTGTAAGAAGCGCGTGGCAGGCGCGCTGGGTGCGTGGGGTCTACGGCCTGTGTGCTACTTTTCTGCGTCGGTGGGGCTGATGGCTGGTGCGTCCGGGTTCGTGTCCGCGGGGGAGTAGAGGAGCGGGAGTTCGATGCGGACGGTCAGCCCGCCTCCTTTAGTTTTGCTCAGTGTGGCGTTGCCACGGTGGGCGTTGATGATGCCGGCAATGATGGCAAGACCAAGGCCGGAGCCTCCCTGTGTGCGAGCACGTGACGTGTCGGCGCGGTAGAAGCGTTCGAAGACTCGCGATTGGTCTGCTTCTGCGATGCCGGGACCGTGGTCGCGGAATTCGACGACGGCCGTGTCTCCTGTTTTGCCGAGTGCGATTTCGACGGGTGAGCCCGCGGGAGTGTAACGGACGATATTGCCAATGAGGTTGGTGAATACCTGCGATATGCGGTCGCGGTCGGCTTGCGTCACCAGTGTCATGGGTGGTTTGTGTCCGCTGAGAGACGTCAGGGCAACGGAACGAGTGGGGTCCAGTGCCTGCAGGTCAAATACGGCGTTGCCGGCAAGTTTCACCAAGTCGATATCGGTGATTTCAAGGGGGCGTCCCTCGTCCAAGCGAGCCAGGGTCAGCAGGTCTTCGACCAGTGAGGCCATGCGCGTTGATTCTGATTGGATGCGTCCCATGACTTCGTCGACGCGTTCATCGGGAACGCCACCCATGGAGTAGAGCTCGCAGTAGCCGGAGATCGCGGCTAGTGGCGTGCGTAGTTCGTGGGATGCGTCAGACACGAAGCGACGGATCTTCTGTTCTGACACTTGTCGAGTGTGGAACGATTGCTCAACCTGGGTCAGCATCGCGTTGAGCGACAGGGACAGAGATCCGACTTCGGTGCTTCCCGGTTGGAAAGGAACACGTTGTGTGAGGTCGCCGGCCGCAATCTTGCCCGCGGTCGATTCGATTTCCCTCAGGGGAAGCAGGGAACGGCGAACCAAAGTGTGGCCTAGGAATGCTCCGACGAAGACGATGACAACACCGGCGATCGAGAAGTAGGTGCCCGTGGTGCGCAGGGTGCGTTGAACGTCTGTCAGAGGAAGAGCGATCGTCATGGTGCCCAGAGGCGTGGTTGCCGTGGAGGACGCATAGAGCGGGAAAGCGACCGCGCGCCAGTTGGAGCCCAGCTGAGTCGAGGGCACGGTAACGGGGTTAGTGATTTCGTCGGAGGTTTCCGGAATCTGTGCAGTTGCAAGCAGGTCCGGGATCTTGGGTGTCCCCGATGTTTCCAACGTTCCCGGGTAGTAGTAGGTCGTATCGTCGCCGCTTATGAAGCGTGCGTGAATGTAATACAGGGTTGGTAGGCCCGAGGTGCCGTCCTCAATCGACGTGTTTTCGCCTCGAATGAAAGAGCTCGCCGTGACGCGCAACTGTTCGTCAATCTGAGACACTAGATGGCGTTGCAGGAGGCCTACCATGACCGTTCCAGACATGATGAGCCCCAGAGCCAATAGGGCTGTAATCAGGCTGACTAACTGAGTAGAGAGGGGACGACGTTCCCAAAAACTACGCAGGTGGCCAAGCGGTCCCGAGGAGCTACTCATGTATTCCTCAGTCGTCGGCGCGCAGGATGTATCCGACACCGCGCTTGGTGTGGATCAGTTCGCCGGCTGCACCTTCGACTGCCAACTTGCGACGCAGGTAGGAGATATACGATTCGACGATCGCAACTTCTCCACCCCAGTCGTATTCCCACACGTGATCCAAGATCTGCATTTTCGACACGACTCGTCCCTCGTTGATCACCAGGTAGCGAAGAAGTTTGAACTCTGTGGGGGACAGGTCGATTTCGACGCCCGCACGGCTGACCTCGTGCGCATCCTCGTCAATGACTAGGTCGCCGACGCGGAGCTTGCCGTCGTCTTCTTCGGAGCCGATGGTGCGTCGCAAGATGGCGCGGATACGTGCAACGACCTCTTCAAGGCCGAAGGGCTTGGTTACGTAGTCGTCGCCACCGACGGTCAGACCCTGGATCTTGTCGCGCATATCGTCGCGTGCGGTCAGGAATAGAACGGGGACGCTCGCTCCTGCTTCGCGCAGGCGACGGGTCACGGTGAATCCGTCCATGTCCGGCAACATGACGTCCAAAACGATCAGGTCAGGGGCCTCGTCCATGGCGATACGGTAGGCGGACTGGCCGTCTTCCGCGGTCAGGACATCAAATCCGGCAAAACGAAGTGATGATGCCAGAAGGTCGCGAATATTCGGCTCGTCGTCAACGACAAGCAGGCGGGCTTCTTCCTCGGTACCTGTGCGTGTCATACCAATAGTGTGACCGATATTTCTGAGTGTTTCCTGAACGGTTCGTGAGAGTCGCGTGTGTGCGTGTAAAGCCCGTTTCTGTGCCACACCATTTAGTCAGCACTTATCAACGACCTGCGCATATGGCACGATAGAACTCCAAGAACACAAATGAAGGAACCCCGAAAGGAGCAGCGATGCTCGATCCGATGAGCCCACCCGATGTGGAGTTCCACTCCGTATCGCCCAAGCTTGCCCAGGTTCGCATCATCACGACGATTCTGGCATTCCTGCCTCTGCTCGCCAGCGGAGTCGCGCTCGCGCTTTTCATTTCGAAGTGGTGGTGGATCGGATTCGCGGTCGTTGTCATCATGATGATCTGGTCGCTGGCGATTATTCACCGTCAGGTTCGCGCGATGGCATTTGGCACGGGTGATGACGAGTTTTTGATCCGCAAGGGCATTATGTTCCGTCGTCTGACGTTGATTCCTTACGGTCGTATTCAGTATGTGGAACTCTCTGAAGGCCCGATTGCTCGCCACTACGGCATTGCAGAGCTGAAGATTCATACGGCGTCCGCATCGACGGATGCGACGTTGAATGGTGTTCCGGTTGCTGAAGCCGCTCGCCTTCGAGACATGCTTGCCGAGCGCGGCACGGCGGAATTGGCTGGCCTGTGAAGAAGTCGAATGAATCCGCCCCTTTGCGCGCCACGCAGGGCGGTGTCCCCGACGAGCAGTGGCGCAAACTGCATCCGGCATCGCCGATTATCCACGCGTGGAAGGCGATTGTGGCTCTGCTTGCGATTGTCACCTATCAAAATTTCGACACGGTTGCCGATATTGCGAATTCTGGCTTTGTTCGTCATCAGGCGCTCTCGCTGGTCGTCGGCGTCATTGTCGGCTCGGCCTTCTTGATTCTTCTTGCTATCGCGCTGTTTTCGTACTTCTCGTGGAAGTTCACGTCTTTCGCCGTTGTCGACGAAGGGGTGTATTACCGTGCTGGCATCTTCGTGAAAACGTTGAAGCATGCTCGTCTGGATCGCATTCAGGCGGTCGATATTCATCATCCGTTGCTGGGGCGTATTTTCGGCTTAGGCAAGATCAACATTGAGGTTGCCGGTGGCGGACAGTCGAATGTCGAATTCGGCTTCCTTAAAACACAGGAATTGGATGATGTGCGTGCTGAAATCTTGGCGCGCGCTGCCGGCGTCTACTCTTCGCCACCTTCCGCTTCGGTGGAGAATGTGCCTCAGTCTGATTCCGCCATCGAATCGGGGGACGAGGCCGGCTCCATCGCTCAGGCACCGTCATTGGAACAGGCCGGTTCCTCGGTTTCTCGCCGTCCGACGGTCGCTCCGGAACGAGTCCTGTACACGGTTCCTGTGGGCAGGCTTGTTGCTTCGCTGGTGACGAATATTGGCATGATCATTGCGATCCTAGTTGTGCTTGCCATCTTGGTCGCGTCGGTTGTCTTGCTGATCAAAGTCGGAATTGAGGGTACGGCGGGTATCTTCTCTGGTTTTGCAGGTATTGTTGCTGCCGTCGGCGCAATCTGGAGTCGTTTCGCAGGCGAGTTTAACTTCACTGCAGCCGTTTCACCGGATGGTATTCGCACTCGTTCGGGTCTTCTGGAAACCCGCAATCAGACGATTCCGCCGCGTCGTGTCCACGCTGTTCTTGTTCAACAGCCGTGGCTTTGGCGTCGCTTCGGCTGGTATCGCGTGAAGATCACGCAGGCTGGCTACGGTGGAAAAACCGATAGTGACAAGTCTCAGCGTTCCGCTGACGTTCTTTTGCCGGTGGGCACTCGCGCTGACGCGGAGCTTGCCCTGTGGCTGGTGATCCGCGACTTGGGTGTGACTGACCCCGTTGCTTTCATTGAAGCTGCTTTGAATGGAACGCGCGAAGGGCAAGGATTCCTTCCCGTTCCGATGCGTGCGCGCCTGTTTGATTGGTTCTCTTACAAGCGCCGCGCAGTCGCGCTGACGGATACGTGCTTTGTGATCCGCAAGGGCTGGCTGACCTGGCAGACCGGTTTTATACCCGTGGAGCGGATTCAATCCTTGGCGATCATTCAAGGTCCGTGGGAGAAGAAGTGTCAGCTGGTTGATGTGAATGCTTCCATCGTTCCAGGTAGTGCCCCAGAGCTGGCAGGCCACATTGATGAGGAAGCCGGCGTTGCCTTGCTTGAAGAGCTCCGCGCGAAGTCTCAGCTGAAGCGTGCCAGCGAGCCCGCGGAACACTGGATGCTGCGCGTCACGAAGGGTCTTGACGTCCGTCAGGAAGATCAGAGCATTTACGCGTCACAGGACGACCCCTCGTGTGAAAACAGCGTGACCGTAGGCGAAGATAACTCCGATTGTGATCGCGCCGATGTTCAGCTGGAAGCCGATGAATCGAGCGCGGCCTCGTCGATCGAATAACGGCGGACGAATATCGACTACCGTTGAAGACGCGCGCCCGCGCACACCATCTACTCAAGGCGGCACATTGTGAGTGAGCAACCAGGCAGGCTTGACGTCGGACTCATCGGCATGGGGACGGTCGGTCCTGTCATCGCTTCCGCTCTACGTTCCGCCGGTCATCGAATCGCCGGCGTCGTCGCGCACACGGACGCTGAGAGTGAGCGTGCGGAGATGATGCTCCCGGGTGTGGCGATCATGGACGAAACCGAGGTCATTGCCACATCGGGCTTGGTGATTCTGGCCGTTCCCGACGGGGAAATCGAGCCTCTGGTCAAGGGCCTTGCCGACATGGGCGCGTGGAAAATGGGGCAGATCGTCTGCCATCTGGCGGGCCCGTTTGGAACCGGGATTCTGGCGCCCGCCCAGGCGATGGGCGCGATTCCGGTCGCGATTCACCCCGTTATGACGTTCACGGGTATGAGCCTTGATATTCCGCGCCTGTCGGGTACTCCGTTTGCTGTCAGCGCGCCCGCACCATTCCTGCCGATCGCGCAGGCGCTGGTTGTGGAAATGGGTGGTGAACCCATCGTTGTCGACGAAGATGCTCGCCCGGCAGTTCACGCGGCGCTCACGCTTGGCACGCTTGGGATCGTGACGGCGGTCGTCCAGTCTTTGGGCGGCCTTGAACGCGCTGGGATTGAGGACCCCGCCCTGTTCGCTTCTTCGCTTCTGGCTGGAACGGCAGAAAAAGCGCTGTCTGAAATTGAGCGGGCTTTGCCAACTCCGATTGCGAACGGCGATACGCAGGTCATTGCTGAACACGTGAAAGCGCTGGCTGGCCTGTCCGCATCCGACGGTGATTCTGATGTTGCGGGTGATTTCGCGGATGTCTACCGCGCGCGTGCGCATCAGGCGACCGACATTCTCCATCGACGAGGCCGCCTGAATGATCGAGCGTGCGATTCGATCAAGGCGGCGCTGATGGAAGGCGGGCTCTGACGCTGATTGTCTGCGTCGTGTTGGCGCAGAATTGACAGTACGTCAGTCAGAAACGTGGGGGAATACTCGCCCCCTGAGGTCGCATATGAGTCTGCCTGCTACGACAATGGAAGTATGACGAAACGACCAGTGCTCACTCATACGCGTGAAGAACTTGCCACAGCGCTGAAGCCATTGACCGGCTCGCGCGCTTTGGTGATGACGATGGGTGCCCTGCATTCGGGGCACTTAGAGCTGGTCAAACAGGCGAAGGTGCACGGTGATCACGTCATCGTCACGATCTTCGTGAACCCCACGCAGTTTGCTCCGGGTGAGGACTATGACGCCTACCCGCGTACGCTCGAAGCGGACATGGACGCGCTTCAAACCGTGGGCGCCGATGTCGTGTGGGCGCCGAGGCCCGAAGATGCCTACCCCGAGCCCGTCACCGTTTCAATTGATCCCGGTCCGATTGCTCGCGTCCTAGAAGGCAAGACTCGCCCGACCCACTTCGGTGGTGTTGCGCTGGTGTGCACGAAGGTCATGGGCCTCGTTCGCCCAGATGTTGCACTGTTCGGTGAAAAGGATGCTCAGCAGCTTGCGATGTTGCGCCATGTGTTCCGCCAGCTCGACGTGCCGGTGACCGTGATCGGCGTTCCGATTGTGCGTGACACCGACGGCGTTGCTCTGTCCAGTCGCAACCGCTACCTGTCCGACGAAGAGCGTGTCCGCGCTCGTGCTCTCAACCAGAGCTTGACATTGGGCGTTGAAGCGGGTCGTGCGGGTGCACCTGTCACCCAGATTATTGACGTCATACGAGGCCACATCGAGGCGACCGGCGATATCGACATTGATTACATTGCGCTGGTCGATGATGAAACCTTCGATATCCTGGGCGCCTACGGTTCGGCAGAACTGACGTCGGCTGATTCCTTGCGTCCCGCGACCTTGAATCAGGCGGGGGAGCGTGCATATCGTCTGCTGCTCGCAGTCAAGGTTGGCACCACGCGCCTGATCGACAATATGCCGTTTGTGGCGCCCGTCGAACAGGAGAATGCCGGTGAGTGAAATCATGCGCTCGATGATCCAGGGCAAGATCCACCGCGCCACCGTCACAGGTGCTGACCTGCACTACGTTGGTTCGATCACCATCGACGAGGCCCTGCTGGACGCGGCGAACATTGCGCCCGGGCAACAAGTCGACATTGCGGACGTGAACAATGGCAATCGCCTATCCACCTACACGATTGCCGGTCCGCGAGGCTCCGGTGTCATCCAGCTCAACGGCGCCGCTGCGCACCTCGTGAACCTCGGCGATCTGGTCATCATTATGGCCTACTGCCAGGTTCCAGAATCCATGGTGAAGGGTTGGGAGCCTGCCGTCGCATTCGTTGACGCTGACAACCACATTGTCGAGGTCGGCTCCACTGCGGGGACGGTTCCAGAAGACTCTGATCGCGCTCGCGAACTCGGCCTGAAGTCGTCTGGCAAGTAATACGTCTGTCCCTCCCGGCACCCCTTTTTTGAAACGGGCAACGGTGGCATAGACATACGTTGAAGTGCCCGGCCTCGTCGATACGAGTGCCACAGCGGAATAATCCGCGAACTGACGGTGTGCGATGTGGCACTGCACCCACTCGCGTTCCCTATGCGAGATGGGTGCGGTGATGCCGTTAAACTGGCAGGGTGACTGACGTGAATACAAACCCAGCTGTCCCGGAAAACGACGACGCCCCCGAACAGGTGCGTGTCCGCCAAGAAAAGCGCGAGCGCCTGCTTGCCGAAGGAGGCCAGGCCTACCCGGTCGTCCTGGCGATTACCACTTCGATCGCCGATGTTCGTGAAAAGTACGCTCACCTTGAAACCGGCGAAGAAACTCAGGACGAGGTCGGTATTGCCGGTCGTGTGATGCTTGCTCGCAACGGTGGCAAGCTCTGTTTCGCAACCCTGATGGATGGCGCCGGCAACCGTATTCAGGTCATGCTGTCGGCCGCAGAGGTCGGTTTGGATTCGCTGGCTCAGTACAAGACCGACGTGGACCTTGGTGACCACCTGTTCGTGCACGGTCGCGTCATTTCCTCGCGTCGTGGCGAACTGTCGATCATGGCATGCCCCGGCACCGCACCCGCCGAGCTGTTCACGCCCGGCATCAACGAAGGTGACCCGGTTCCCGCATGGCAGATCGCCGCAAAGGCGGTCCGCCCACTACCGAAGACCTACACCGGAGAAGACGGCACCGAAATGTCCCTGTCTGAGGACCTGCGTGTTCGTCGCCGCTACCTCGACATGATTGTTCGCCCGGCCGCCCGCGACATGGTGCGTATGCGCGCCAATGTTGTGAAGTCGCTACGCAACTACTTCGATGAAGCTGGCTTCATCGAGATCGAAACGCCGATGCTACAGAACCTGCACGGTGGCGCGGCTGCACGCCCGTTTTCGACTCACATGAACGCCTACGACACCGAGCTGTTCTTGCGCATCGCGCCCGAGCTGTTCCTCAAACGTGCGGTTGTCGGCGGCGTCGACAAGGTCTTCGAAATCAACCGCAACTTCCGTAATGAGGGTGCGGACTCCTCGCACAGCCCCGAATTCACGATGCTCGAGGCATACGAAGCCTACGGTTCCTACGACACGATGGCTCGTCGCACCCGTGAGTTCATCCAGAAGGCGGCACGCGACGCCCTGGGCACCGAGATCGTCACCCTGCCCGACGGCTCGTCCTACGACCTTTCGGGTTCGTGGAAAGAAATCTCGATGTTCGAGGCCACGGCTGAAGCTCTCGGTCGTGAGTTCACGGTGAATACTCCGCTGGACGAACTGGTGAAGATCGCCGAAGAACTCGGTGAAGACGTTGCTGACCACTGGGGTCCCGGTAAGGTCGCAGAGGTTATCTTCGAAGTCGCCGTGGGTGACAAGCTGTATGCGCCGACCTTCGTGCGCGACTACCCCGAAGACTCCAGCCCGCTGACCCGCGGACACCGTTCCAAGCCGGGCATCGTCGAGAAGTGGGACCTGTATGTCCGAGGTTTCGAACTGGCGACCGCCTACTCCGAACTGGTCGACCCGGTCATCCAGCGCGAGCGTTTCGAAGCGCAGGCGCTTGTTGCGGCAAAGGGTGACCCGGAAGCAATGGTCCTGGATGAAGATTTCCTGATGGCCATGGAGTACGGTATGCCACCGGCAGGTGGCATGGGTATGGGCCTTGACCGCCTGCTGATGGCTCTGACCGGTCAGGGTATCCGTGAGACCATTACGTTCCCGCTGGTCAAGAAGCTCTGAGTATTCCGGGATTCGCCTCTTGTTTGAGGCTGTCTTCCTGATTCTCTTTTCGTCGGATAAACCGGCAATAGTGGCCTCGCGCTTGCGTGAGGCCACTATTTTTTCGGGAACCGGAGAAAATGGTCTACAGTGGTGGAAATACCGTCGTTACGAATCGAGTGAATACAGATCATGAGTGATCTGCAAACAGATCAGAATCCGCCTTTCTTCAATGAAGATGAGCCGAAGCGGTCAAAGGGGCGCCCTCCTCGAATTGATCGCGGAAAGATCCTCGAAGCGGCTCGAACAATCGATCCTGACAAGGTGACGATGCAGGCCGTCGCCGACATTCTCGAAGTGAACCCAACCGCGCTGAATTATCACGTCGGTGGTCGTGAAGGGTTCATGCGTCTTGTCGCAATGGATCGCGTACGGCACGGTGTTCACCGCTTTGCTTTGGATCCCGAGTCTGAAGCGGCGGGGGATTGGGAGCGTCAGCTTCGTCATTTTGCAACGACGATGCGCGCTTCGATTTCAAAGCTGGGCGCGCTTGCTCCGTATCTTGAGTTCGATGCTTCCTCTGCGCTGGCGTACATGCGTCCGTTGGAACAGATCCTGTCCTCAATGGTGAATGCTGGTTTTAGTCTTCCTGAAGCGGTGCGTGGGCTGCTGCTGGTCGTGCATATGTCCGCTCATGCGGGTAAGCATGTTGCGCGTGTGAAGAGAGCCGAGGAAGCGCCTTGTGCCCATTCGAAGGAACGAGGGTCGTTCCTTGCCTTCGTCGACGAGGCTCCCGAAGGAACGATTCCGCTGATCCGTTCGTTAGTGCATGGCGAAGTTGAAGGATTCGCTCCGGGCTCCATGAGCGATATTGATACGCAGTTCGCCTACGAGATGAACGTTGTCATTGACGGGCTTCGCGCGCAGATCGCCTAGAACACGTCCTTGCTAACCCGAGTGTGGTGTCTGCTTGGATAAAGAAAAGTGGAGTTCACGATTGTTGTGAGCTCCACTTTTCTTTGGTTTTTGGCTGGGTGCGATCTGGCTTAACGTCTAGGGGCGAGGCCGCGCGCCTGCGCCGCGCGAGTGCGAACCAGATCAAGCAGTTCGCGTGCCACGCCATCGTCGAGGACGAGGTCGGTGGCGACGTGTGCGCGCAGCGCGCCGAGCAACGGGAGTGCCTTCGAGGCACCAGCTACGACGCAGAGGCGACGCGGGATCTTGCGGAGAGTCTCTGGGCTGGGGCCGGAAGCTCGGCTGTTGAGTTCCATGTCTGTTGAGCCGTCTTCGCGCAGGAGGACGGTGCAGACATCGCCGACAACGCCGTCCTTCTGGGCCAGTGCGATTTCTTCAGTGTCTAGGAAGCCACCCGAATAAACGTGGGAGGGCAGGCGTGCTGAAAGTGAGCCGACGCCGAACAGAGCGATATCGCAGTCGTCAATCGTCTTCAACACGGTCTGAACCGAGCGCTCGCGCCAGAGCTGCTTCTTTGTCTCTGCGTAGTCGAAGAACGTGGGAACGGGGAAGTGGACCATGCGTCCGCCCATTGCGCGCGCTGCGCGGGAAATAATCGCGTCTGCGTACGGCATACCGGACTCGGTAGCGGTCGCGGCACCGTTGAGCTGGACGACGGTCGATCCGGGGAAGTTGACGCGTGGCATACAACGGGTGATCTCTGAGGTCGTGTTGCCCCATGCGATGCCAAGGGTGACACCGGGTTTGAGCATGTCGACCAGACGTTCCGCCGCGACAAGCGAGACGTTATGAAGTCGGTTGACCTCGGTGTGGACGTCATGGACCGGAACAACGGACGTCTGTACGCCGAAGATTTCAGAAATCTGACCGGCAAGGGTTCCTTTGTGTCCTGGAGCGGCGCTCACTGAGATGCGAACCAAGCCGGTATCGCGCGCGTAGGACAGCAAACGAGAAACGGAGGAGCGCGATACGCCAAGGTGGCGTGCGATCGTCTCCATGGTCTGACCTTGGAGGTAATACATTGATGCGGCTTCATGAGCCTGTTCGTCACGAATCGTCACGTGTCATAGTCTGCCATGCACAGGCGTGCAGGTCTAACTGTTGAATGTCCAATCCTTTGGGAGACTGTGCGATTTGGTGAGCGTGCACACATTGGAGAGGTAAGTATCCCCTTATGTGCACGGTTGTGCATGGGGTCAGGTTCGATGTGCAAACGCTGTCATACTATGTGGTGTCCACGTGAAGACATCACAGGTCAGCGCGGGTTTGTTCTGCGACCGCAAAGTGCTCACGAGCGGTCCTGCGAAACAAGCGGAGTCTTGAATAAGGAATTCGCATGTGACGCGGAAGGCTTTTCGAACTTGGCGTGATCAGTCCTGTCTCGCTAAAGGAACCCTGCGGGTGGGAAACCGCCCGACAATTCGATGCAACGAAGCATCGAAGAAAGATTGGAAAAATGCTCGCAACACTTCTTCCTGCAGTTGCTGAAGTCGGCTCCGGCAAGATCTTCATGTCGGAGTTCCTCGGCACAGCAGTCCTTCTCCTCCTCGGTGGCGGCGTTGTTGCTACCAACCTCCTGCCCAAGTCCAAGGGCAAGGGCGGTGGCTGGCTCATGATTAACTGGGGATGGGGCCTCGCAGTCCTCGCCGGTGTCTACGTCGCCTACACGACCGGCGGCCACCTCAACCCCGCCGTGACCATCGCCAAGGTCGTCGCCTACATGTTCGACCCAGCCGTCACCCTCAACGGCCCGGCCGTCGGTGAGGGTGGCATCGCCGTGACCGCCGCGAACGTCGCGATCTACATCGTCGCCCAGTTCCTCGGCGCATTCGTTGGCGCCGTCCTGTGCTGGCTCACCTTCAAGCAGCACTTCGATGAGGACTGCGACCCGGCTCTCAAGCTCGGCGTCTTCTCGACCGGCCCGGAGATCCGCTCCTACGGATGGAACACTCTCACTGAGGCCATCGGCACCTTCGTCCTTATCCTCTGGGTTTTCGTCTCCGGATACACGACCACCGCGATTGGCCCGCTCGGCGTTGCACTGATCATCGTCGTCATCGGCAACTCGCTCGGTGGCCCCACCGGATACGCGATCAACCCGGCTCGTGACCTCGGCCCGCGTATTGCTCACGCAATCCTCCCGATCAAGGGCAAGGGTGGTTCCGACTGGGGCTACTCCTGGGTTCCGGTTGTCGGCCCGATCCTCGGTGCCGTCGTCGCGGTTCTCGTCGCCTACGGCTCCGGCCTCGTCACCGCTGCCTGACCCTCGTAGCAGACCCGTACTCCGAACGTGGGGTTCCGGGCGGACTCGTCTGGAACCCCACGTTCCTATCTGAAACACAAAGAAGTGAACAGAAGGGACACCATTCATGTCTGATGAAAAATTCGTTCTCGCGATTGATCAGGGCACCACGTCCTCCCGCGCGATCGTCTTCAACCACTCCGGCGAAATCGTCTCGGTTGGCCAGAAGGAATTCACCCAGATCTTCCCGAACCCGGGCTGGGTTGAGCACGATCCCGTAGAGATTTGGGAATCGGTTCGCACCGTCGTCGCCGAGGCGCTTCAGAAGGCAGAAATCAACGCCACCCAGCTTGCTGCTGTTGGCATCACCAACCAGCGTGAAACCACCATCGTGTGGGACAAGACCACCGGCGAGCCCGTCTACAACGCAATCGTCTGGCAGGACACTCGTACGTCGGAAATCGTCCGTGACGTTGCAGCAGGCGACCCGCTGGGTACCGAACGTTACCGCCAGATCACCGGCGAGAACATCTCCACCTACCCGTCAGCACCTCGCATTACCTGGATCCTCGACAACGTTGAGGGTGCACGCGAGAAGGCAGAAGCAGGCGACCTGCTCTTCGGCACCCCGGACACCTGGGTTCTCTGGAACCTGACCGGTGGCGTTAACGGTGGAGTCCACGCAACCGACGTGACCAACGCATCCCGTACCCTGCTGATGGACGTTCGTGAGCTCAAGTGGCGCGAAGACATCTGCGCTGACTTCCGCATCCCGCCGGCAATGCTCCCCGAGATCAAGGCATCCGCGGACAACTACGGCACCGGTCGCCCGAATGGTCTGCTCGCAGGCGTTCCGATCTCCGGCATCCTTGGTGATCAGCAGGCTGCAACCTTTGGGCAGGCCTGCTTCGAAAAGGGCACCGCGAAGAACACTTACGGCACCGGTTGCTTCACCCTGATGAACACCGGCGAAGAGCCCGTCTTCTCGACCAATGGCCTGCTGACGACCGTACTGTACAAGCTTGGCGACGCCAAGCCGGTCTACGCACTCGAAGGCTCTGTGGCAGTTGCAGGCTCGCTGGTTCAGTGGCTACGTGACAACCTCGGAATGATCGAGAAGTCCTCCGAGATCGGCAAGCTCGCTCAGACCGTTGAAGACAATGGTGGCGTGTACTTCGTCCCGGCATTCTCCGGCCTGTTCGCACCGTACTGGAAGGACGACGCTCGCGGTGTGATCGTTGGCCTGACTCGCTACGTGAACAAGGGCCACATTGCCCGCGCAGTCGAAGAGTCGACCGCATTCCAGTCTGCAGAGCTCATTGATGCAATGAACGCCGATGCAGGTGTCCCGCTGAAGGAACTCAAGGTTGACGGTGGCATGACCGCTGACGATCTGCTCATGCAGTTCCAGGCTGACATTTCCGGTGTGGACGTCATCCGCCCGGTCGTTGCAGAGACGACCGCTCTGGGTGTTGCCTACGCAGCCGGTATCGCAGTCGGCTTCTGGAATGGCACCGATGATGTCATTGCCAACTGGCAGGAAGACAAGCGTTGGAAGCCGTCCATGGACACCGCAGAGCGCGATCGCACCTACCGCCTTTGGAAGAAGGCTGTTACCCGCACCTTCGACTGGGTTGACGAAGACGTGAAGTGATCTGCTCACACACGTGAGTAGGTAGTTTCCACTCGATAGGGCGTTGCTCGGCGCGATAGGTGTCGAGCAACGCTCTTTTTGCGTAAAAACCTTTTAATCTTGATCGTATGGATAACTATTCATCTAACGAAGAAAAAACCTACTTGATCGTTGACGGTGAAAATATCGATGCCACTCTTGGTATGTCAGTGTTGGATCGTCGTCCGAATCAAGAGGAACGCCCGCGCTGGAATCGAGTCCTTGAAGGCGCCGAAGAACACTGGGGAAGTGAAGCGAAGGGCCTCTTCTTCCTCAACGGTTCTTCCGGTTCGCTACCGATGGGATTCGTTCAGGCGCTCATTGCCATGAACTACTCGGTGATCCCGCTTTCGGGTCCTGCTGACATGAAGGTCGTTGACCTTGGTTTGCAACGCACGATGGATGCGATCTCAGAGCTGGACTCGGGCTCGGTCATTCTTGCTAGCCATGACGCTGATTTCGCTCCTCAGGTTGAGCGTCTGCTGGATCAGGGACGTCGTGTCGCGATCCTCTGCTTCCGCGAATTCCTGGCGACCACTTTCCACGAGCTGGAAGCCAAGGGCTTGGAGATCCTTGACCTCGAATACGATCTGCACGCATTCCAGGTGACTCTACCGCGACTGAGCATCATCGACGTCGACGACTTCAACCCGTTCGACTACCTGTAAACCGCCAGCTCGACTGTTCGGAGCCTGCGCGTCAGTATGCCTATGTCATGAAGGCGGTCAGACACTGGATAGGCCGTCAAACCTCAAACAGAAGTGGTGTGGGGGTTCTGCCCCACACCACTTCTGTTTGATTCAGCTACTCGCTGGTCGCAATGATGTTCGAGCTGAGCGATCAGCCCTTGTTCTTGAGCTCTGCCAGGCGCGCTTCGATTTCAATCTCGGAGGCGTCGGTTTCGAGTTCTGCAAACTGTGCGTCGAGGGATGAGGCCGCGACCTCTGCCTGACCCTGTGCCAGTGCTTCGGCGCGACGGACACGGTCTTCGTAGCGTGCGAGCTCTGACGTCGGATCGAGCACGTTGATAGATGCGACAGCGTCATTGACCTTGGTCTGGGCCTCGGCGGTCTTCTGGCGTGCCACCAGCTGATCGCGCTTGGACTTGAGTTCTTCGAGCTTATCCTTCATCTGAGCAAGGCCGGTCTTGAGCTTCTCAACAACCTCGGTCTGCGAGGCGATGATTGGCTCTGCGTCCTTGGCTTCGCCTTCAAAGGTGATCTGCTTGCCGATCGCTGCCTTGGCGAGCTTGTCCCACTTGTCAGCGCCTGCAGTATCGCCCCCAGCGCGCATTTCGTCTGCCTTCTGCGAAGCGGCCAGAGCCTTGCGACCCCAGTCAGCTGCTGCGGCAACGTCTTCTTCGTGGTCTTTTTCTGCTAGACGCAGGTTGCCGACAGTCTGGGCGACTGCGGTTTCAGCTTCTGCGATGGAGTTCGTGTAGTCGCGGATCAACTGGTCAAGCATCTTTGCCGGATCTTCAGCGCGATCCAGGAGGGCGTTGATGTTTGCTTTTGCGAGCTGGGAAATGCGACCGATGATGGACTGCTTTTCTGCCATTGTTTGTGTCCTTCGCTGGATGGGTCGCGCGATTATCGCGCGTCACCTCCATTTTAGAGTGTGACGCTGAATACTTCCTGTGAACGGGCTGTATATCCGTTCGGTGTGAAGGTGGAGCCGAGATGGCTGCTGCCCTGCGGGGCGTTCCTGCAGGACACCAGCCGCATGTTCAGATCAGAAGGAGCCGGAGCTACCGCCACCGAATCCGCCGAAGCCTCCGCCAGAGAATCCGCCACCGGAGAACCCGCCTCCGCTTCCTCCTTGCCCGAGG
The DNA here is from genome assembly GCF_027694595.1 of Pauljensenia sp. OF14-1SRA. Lineage (NCBI taxonomy): Bacteria > Bacillati > Actinomycetota > Actinomycetes > Actinomycetales > Actinomycetaceae > Pauljensenia > Pauljensenia sp. OF14-1SRA. Next base: position 60,074 of record NZ_JAQEVQ010000007.1, read on the forward strand.
CTATGACCGGCATTCATCAGGACAGACCACAGCAGGGCATGGCCAAGGCCGGTGTTATCGGTGAAGATTCCACCGCTTCCATTCGTGTGGTGTCTGAACTGACCAGCCTGCCCATACGAGGGATCGTTAATCGGGGTTGACAACACGGTAAGGGCCACGCTACGTGCGTTCTTCGCCAGGGTCATTGCCTGATCGGGGTCAGTTTGGACAAGTGCAACAGCCTGATCGAGTTCAGCCTTAGCCTCAGCGAGTGTGGAACGGACATCCAACGGGATGACGCCCCGGCGTCCCTGAATGTAAGAGTTAGCTCGCGCGTACTGGGCTTGAGCGTCGGACACGGCGTTCCGTGCTGCCTGGACCTTGCGTTCTCTTGCGTCAGCCTGAGAACGAAGTGGTTCAAGCGCGGCGTCCAGCTGAGATTCGGCCAAACGTAGGTTTTCCAGCGCAGCCAGCGGGTCACCACTTCCGGCGCGTGCGCTTTGAGCCTTGGCTACAGCCTTCTGTGCTTCGGCAACAAGCGGTGCGAACGCTGCTGAGTCTGCCTTCAGGGTCGTCACGTCGGAAAGATCCGAGGTGATCGAAGCAATTGCCTTCGTCAGAACCTCGTTCGCGGCAGCGAGGTCGTGCTTGGCGCTCATGATTGCTTCGGTCTGGTGTCCCGCCATCGCGAGTGCTCGGCGAGCAATATCGAGCTGCACCAGTGCTGCTGACGGATCAGAGGTTGCGAGGGAGGTTGCTTGATTCGCAGCGACCGACGCTGAATCAAGGAGAGCGCGTGCCTGCTGAGGATTGTCCATCAACGAGGCAACGGTCGTGGACGAGTACAGCGTCTGAAGGGCGGTGAGCTCAGCTTCCACGCTGGGCAACGCTGCGATTGCCTCTAGAATGCGCGTCTTCACGTCCGTGGCCTGCGTGGGAACGCTTGCCTCTTCATCGCGAAGCTGGCTGAATGCCTTCTGTTGCTCAACCAAAGCTGGCATGACCTGGTTCAACTCATGTTGCAGCGTGAGCGCAGCCTCGGTACGCGAACGAGAATCGGGGGCCTCGTTCATCGTTTGCTGGGCAGTAAATGCCTTCGCGATGCCCGCTTGAGCGGCAGAAAGTGCCTTTACATATGCGTCGGTCTTCGTTTCACCGAACTGAGCGCGCGCGAAATCAAGCTCATCAGCGGCCGAACGTACCAGTTCGTCTGCCTGAAGGAGCAGAGTCGATGATTGGTTGGTCAGGGCCAGTACCTGATCCTCGGTCAATGACGGAAGCTGATCGCCGGGTGCCCAAGGGTGGTCAGCGGTTGCCTTCGGAGCGGGGGTTGAAGCGCCCTTCACCTTGTTGCGCTTCACGAAGAACACAATCAGTCCACCGATAACGACAACGACAAAGACAACAACGGTGCGGATCCACCCGAATCCCGACTTCCCAGAGGAAGGAACGCCGGTCGACGAAGAGTGTGAAGAAGAGGACGAGGCCTGACCTGTCACAGTTGACGTCAACGTTGAAATAAAGGTTGTTGCTGCATCCGTCGTCGTATCAGCGTCCAGAGGATTCGACTTAGCAAGAACTCTCTTTGCAGCCGACGTTGCGCGCGTGATATCCGAATCGGTGACAACCTGCTGATCAGCGTTGCCACACGTTGTGAACATGCGCTCTTTATAGGCAATCACGTAGACGATCGACTGATTCGACAATCCGGAGTTCACACCCGAAGTCTTGCACCATTCAATTGGCTCCGCACCCGAAAAATCGGGAACCGTCACGAAATAAACCTGCAAACCGGCAGACCCGGCCTCGTCCGCGGAAGAGGATATTTCCGAAACTTGAGAGTCGGAGAGCCAACCCGAAGGGTCGGTCACCGACGTCGAAATAGTGACCGGGGATGTGGCAAGTGCTGGCGCACCAAGGCCTGCAATCAGGGCGATACCGGCAACGACGCTGGCGCACGCACGCGAAACAGCGGAACGGAACGACATGGGGATCTCCTGACCTTTGAGCCGACCTGCAAGCGTTCAATAATTCGATGTTACCCGCCCCGTATTCATTTGGCGCTGAAAGCATGTAGCGCATTAGGCTGGCGGGCACATTAGAATGGCAGAACGAACAAAACGAATGATTCCTAGAGGAAGGGGAGCAACATGCCTACTGGCAAGGTGAAGTTCTTCGATGCTGATCGTGGCTTCGGCTTCATCGGTGGTGACGACGGTGTGGAAGTATTCCTGCACGTTTCGGCGCTCCCCGAAGGAATTGAAACGGTGAAGCCGGGGACGCGCGTCGAGTACGGTGTTGCTGACGGACGCAAGGGTCCACAGGCATTGACTGTTCGTATCCTGGCCCCAAAGAAGTCGCTTGCGGCGGCGCGCCACCGCAAGCCTGAAGCCATGGTCCCCGTGATTGAGGACCTCATCAAACTGCTCGATGCTTCCTCGACCAGCTTGCGTCGCGGGAAATACCCCGAGAACGCGCCTCAGATTGCGAAGGTTCTTAAAGCAGTAGCCGAGGATTTCGATGCCTGACACACACGCTGGCGATACTGCGCCTGCACCCCAGACGCCCGTCAATGACACAACGATGAGAGCTTCATCGCGCTCGCGTTCAACGCATAAGGTAGCGGTGCGCACCCCGAAGAAGGACGCGATTCTTGCCCAAGCGGTCGAGGTCGCTCTTGAATCCGCGAAGGCTGTTGCCCACCCGCGTCCCATCGGCGAACACCTTGGGTTCGTCATGGACTCAGAGCGCATCGGAACCCACTATTTCGCTTCCACCGACGACGGCTATGTCGGTTGGGCGTGGGCAGTGACGGTTGCGCGCATTCCGCGTTCGCGTCACGCGACCGTGTGTGAGGTCGACATGGTTCCTCGCGATGGTGCGTTGCTTGCTCCGCAGTGGATCCCGTGGGAAGACCGTCTGCGTCCAGGCGATCTGTCGCGTGACGATATCCTGCCCTACCAGGCAGAAGATGCCCGCCTTGAGCAGTCCTTCCAAGATGTCGGCGAGGACATTGACTACCCGGAGCTGAAGGAAATCGGCTTGGGTCGCAAGCGCGTCCTGTCCGAAGAAGGCCGTAGTGCTGCCGTTGATCGCTGGTACAAGTCTGAGCAGGGACCGAAGTCGTCTCGCCCGCCACGTAACTCATGCTCGACCTGTGGTTTCTTGGTGAAATTGTCGGGCTCGATGCGCACGGTGTTCGGTGTATGCGCCAACGAATGGGCTCCCGATGATGGTCGCGTGGTCAGCCTCGATCACACCTGCGGTGCGCACTCGGAAACTGATGTTGCCAAGCAGGGAACCCAGTGGTCGGTTCGCCCGTCGCGTATTGACGACGGTGCACTGGACACCGAGAAAATGCCCGTGAATGTGACCTCGTAGGCACGGTGTCCACATTGTGTTGTGGCGCCTGACACGATTCTTGCCTGTGAGTTTCGCGTGTTGGCACGATGAGTTCGTGAGCACACAACAGACTGCCGCTTCATCCCAATCAGCGGCCAAAGGTTCAATTGATTCGTTCTTCAAGATCAGCGAACGCGGATCTTCGATCGGCCAGGAAATTCGTGGCGGTGTCGTCACGTTCTTCGCTATGGCCTACATTCTTGTCGTGAACCCAGCCATCCTCGGGGCAGCACTGCCGGAGGATGGCTCTATTACTGCCCAGGGTATTGCGGCAGGTACCGCGCTTGTTGCAGGCGTCATGACTATCCTCATGGGTGTTGTCGCCAACTACCCGCTGGCACTTGCTGCCGGTCTGGGTCTCAATGCCGTCGTTGCTTTCACCATGGTTATAGGCATGGGCCTGAGCTATGCAGAGGCCATGGGCCTTGTCGCATGGGAAGGCATCATCATCCTGATCCTGGTTCTCACCGGCTTCCGTGAGGCAGTGTTTAAGGCTGTTCCTCATCAGCTGAAGACCGCTCTGACCGTTGGTCTAGGCCTCTTCATCGCTCTTATCGGTCTGGTTGACGCCGGTATCGTCCGTGCAGGCTCCACCCCGGTTCAGCTGGGCATCAACGGCTCCCTGCAGGGCTGGCCGACCCTGGTCTTCGTCTTCGGCCTGTTCCTGACCTTCGTCCTCTACATCCGTAAGGTCAAGGGCGCCGTCTTCATCTCAATCGTCTCTTCGACGATTCTGGCCGTCATCGTCGAAGCCGTTCTTCACCTTGGTATGAAATCGGATGAGAACGCTACCGGTTGGGGCCAGACCGTTCCGACTCTCGATGGTTCACCTGTTGCTGTCCCCGTGTTCGACACGCTCGGCAAGGTCGACATGTTCGGCGCATTTGGCAAGGTAGGCATTGTTTCCGTCGCCTTGCTGATCTTCTCGCTCATGCTGGCTGACTTCTTCGACACGATGGGCACGATGGTCGCCGTCGGTGCCGAAGGTAACCTGCTCGACAAAGAGGGCAACCCACCGAAGACCCGCGAAATCCTGGTGATCGACTCCCTTGCCGCCGCCGCTGGTGGTTTCGGTGGCGTTTCCTCGAACACCTCCTACATTGAGTCTGCAGCGGGTGTCGCTGAAGGCGCACGCACAGGTCTTGCATCTGTTGTCACCGGTATCCTCTTCCTCCTCTCGACCTTCCTTGCGCCGCTCATGGAGCTCGTCCCCACCGAAGCCGCTTCGACCGCTCTGGTCTTCGTTGGCTTCCTGATGATGACCCAGGTTGCCGAGATCGATTGGCAGGCCCCGGAAATCGCTCTTCCGTCGTTCATGACCATCGCCTTCATGCCCTTCGGTTACTCCGTTTCCGTCGGTATCGGCGTTGGCTTCATTACTCACACCGTCATCCAGGTTGTTCTTGGCCGTGCGAAGAAGGTTCACCCGCTCATGTGGCTGGCTTCGATCCTCTTCGTCGTCTACTTCCTGCTTGGGCCGATCCAAGCTCTGCTGGGAGTCTGATCTCCTCGCAACAGATTGTGTGATGTGCAGAGGCGTGATGCTCTGCTTGACCGATCACCAATCGTCCACATGGAAAGCCCCACGGTGCATTGCCGTGGGGCTTTCCGTATGCTTGAAACAGTTATTTCTTAGGTCTTAGAAAAAACTAGGGAGGTGCATCCGCGCGTGTCACGTACTTTCCATTCGTTGCGTTACTTCAACTTCCGATTGTGGTTCTTCGGAAACATTATTGCCTCGACGGGCATGTGGATGCAGAGGGTTGCGCAAGACTGGCTGGTTCTGACCGTTCTGACTCAGAACTCTGGCACGCAAGTGGGTGTTGTCACCGCTTTGCAGTTCCTGCCGATTCTGGTGTTGTCCCCGTGGGCCGGTTTGCTTGCTGATCGTCTGAATCGTCGCGCTCTGCTGCAGGCGATGCAGTTGGCGAACGCGCTCTTGGGCTTGATTTTGGGCGTGCTGATTCTGACGAATACAGCCCAGCTTTGGCATGTGTATGTGTTGGCGTTGTTGGGTGGCGTTGCTGGCGCGATTGATTCACCTGCGCGCCAGGCATTCGTGTCTGAACTGGTTCCACCAGTGTCTTTGTCGAACGCTGTCGGTTTGAACTCGACGGCCTTTAATGCTGCGCGTCTGATTGGCCCGGCTGTTTCCGGTTTGTTGATTGATGCGATCGGTACTGGCTGGGTGATGATCGTGACCGCTGTTGCGTTCTTTGCTCCGGTTTTGACGCTTGCGTTGATGCGTTCTGCGGATTTGGTTCCCCGCAAGGTTGTGAAGCGTTCGCCTGGCCAGATTCGCGAGGGCGTTTCCTATGTGAAGAATCGTCCCGACATTGTGCTGATCCTGGTGATCGTAGCGGTCGTGTCAGGTTTGGGCATGAACTTCCAGCTCACCAGTGCCCTGATGGCGACTGAGGTCTACGGCAAGGCTGCGGGCGAGTACGGCATCCTGGGTTCGTTTATGGCAGTGGGAGCTCTGAGCGGTTCACTTCTTGCTGCGCGTCGCGCTCAGCCGCGACTGCGTCTGATCGTGTCGGGTGCGGCGATTTATGGTCTGCTTGAAATTGTGTTGGCTTTGGCTCCGACGTATGAGTCGTTTGCTGTTCTTGCAATCCCGACGGGGCTTGCGATGCTGACCATGGTGACGGCAGCGAATGCGACTATTCAGATCACCACGGATGAGACTGTTCGCGGTCGCGTGATGGCTCTCTATTCGATGATTTTCTTGGGCGCGACGCCGATCGGGTCGCCCTTCATCGGTTGGGTGGGCGAGCAGTTTGGTGCGCGCTGGTCGATTCTTGTCGGCGGTGGGGCTTCCCTAGCGGTCGGAGTTATCGCGGGCGTGTGGGGTCTGATTCATTGGAATTACCGCGTCAAGTTCCACGTTTCGACGCACCCGATCGAGGTCGAAGGCCCCGCGGAGCGCGCATACGTGGCTGCTCTGGTCGCTGAAGCTGAACGGAACGCGACCGGAAAGTAGCGTGGCAAGCGCCTGCGCGTTGAGCGTCGTGCAGGTTGCGCCTAGTAGGACCTCATCATGTTCCCGGTTGCGTCCACGTTCGCCTGGGTGGATTATCGCGATCGACGAGGCCTGGGCTGATCTTTGGAGTCACAGGGCTCGTTCGAGCGCCCAATCGATCGACTCCAGAAGCGCTTCGACGTCCGAAGTCGGAGTCGAGGGCCATGTCGCGATGCGGAGCTGGTTGCGACCAACCCCGCGGTAGGCATCAATGTCGACGATGCCCGATGCTCTCAGACCGTCAGACAGGACCCTCACATCGACCACGTCGTCGAATTCAACGGTGACGACAACGGGGGAGCGCCAGTCCTTATTCTCAACGAAGGGGTGAGCGACTGACGAGGCGTCGGCCCAGGCGTAAATCAGGTCGGAAGCGGCGCGAGAGCGCGCTTCCATCGCTTCTAAGCCACCACCGGCATTCATCCACTGGATTTGTTGATCCATCATGATCAGCGTCGCCACGGCCGGCGTATTCAGCGTCTGATCCTTACGCGAGTTTGAAATCGCCACCGAAAGGTCGAAGAAGGTCGGTATCCAACGGTCGGTCGCCCCATGCAATTCTTGTGCGCGCTCGACGGCTGCAGGGGAGAGGACCGCCACCCACAGGCCACCGTCAGAGGCGAAAGCCTTTTGGGGAGAGAAGTAATAGGCGTCGGTGTTGGCAATATCAACGTGCGCAGCGCCGGCGATCGAGGTCGCATCCACCAGAGTCAATGCGTCTTCACCACCGATACGGTTCACCCGGCTGATTGTGCCTGTCGAGGTCTCATGGTGCGGATAGCCAAAAGCATCGGGTTCTTCCCCAGCGGTTCCGGCCTCGTTCCCCGTGAGCGTGACAACGGTGCCCAGCTGACCTTCAACGCGAAGCGCGTCGGCGAGATGCGGGGCCTTGTCTACCTCTGTGGCGAACTTCGCGCCGAACTCCCCGAAGGTTGCGAATGCGGCCTGCTTGCGAATGAGCGAGGCTGCCGCCACGTCCCAAAACGCTGATGCGCCACCGTTACCAAGGGTGACTTCATAGCCATCGGGAAGATTGAACAAGGTCGTCAATCCCTCGCGGATTGAATGGACAACATTCTTCACCGGGGACTTGCGGTGCGAGGTCCCCATCAACCTAGGTGTTTTCAACGCATCAATCTGCGCCGGGCGCACGCGCGACGGGCCGGAACCAAAGCGGCCGTCAGCAGGAAGGATAGAAGCAGGAATCGGGGGGAATGTCTCCATAGGCTCAAACTTAGTCGCACTAGATGCGCTCGCGGAACATATTCCATGACACGTATGGTGCTAAATACCTTGGGTGCTCACCGCGTATGTCTGTCCACCGTTTGGCGCGATATCAGCGGAAATGACATTCGTCAGGTAAAAATACTCGATAACTCATATTCTCTTAAGTACCTGAAAACCTTTGAACGATGCACAAATCGTGTAGGGATTCATCGTAGGAAAGGAACCGCCGTGGGTGACCTCATCGACACCACAGAGATGTACCTCAAGACCATTTTTGAAATGGAAGAGGACGGGGTGACGCCCCTGCGTGCACGCATCGTTGAACGACTTGATCACTCAGGTCCGACCGTTTCGCAGACCGTTGCTCGCATGGAACGCGACGGACTTCTGCACGTTCTAGGTGATCGTCGATTGGAGCTGACTGAAGAAGGGCGTAAGCAGGCTGTAGAGGTCGTTCGTAAGCATCGCTTGGCTGAACGACTCCTGATCGACGTCATCGGTTTGGATTGGGCGTGTGCGCACGATGAAGCATGCCGTTGGGAACACGTCATGTCCGACAAGGTTGAAGGTCGTCTGCTTGAGCTTTTGAAGGATCCGACAACGGATCCCTACGGTAACCCGATTCCCGGAATGGGCGTCGAGGTCGGTGGGCAGTCTGCGGAACTTGCGGTGCGCGCCCACGACGACCAAATTGTGAGACTCGTTCGTATCGGTGAACCTATCCAGGCTGAACATGACATCATCGCTGATTTTGCTGCGGCAAAGATTGGTCCTGGAACCAGCATTATCCTGCGCGGAGAAGGTGATTATGTGCGGATTGCGCGCGCCGATCAGGATGCCTCTGGCATTGATTCCAGCTTCCGAATTCCTCTGGCGCTGGCACCACATCTAGTAGTCGAAATGTGATTTGACCCCACTTCGTTACCTTTGCGTGACATTTGGGGGTCAAAGGTATAAAGTTCATAACGGTCGATAGACCAGCCGTCCTTCATTTACCGAAGTTGGATCGTGAAGGGTCCGGTTCATGTGATCCAACTCGGGGGAACCAATTCGGCCCTTGTGGCCTTGGGGTGAAGCTTGGGAAACCAAGCCGGGCTCTCCTGCTCGAATCCGACAGCTGACCTCGAAGGGGCAAAAGGAGAACATTCTTGACGAACGTCAAACCTGCGCCACGTCACCGCAAGGCGCGTCGCCCAATGGCGCCGATCGTTGAACTCACTGACACGATCACGTCACTCAGCCCGATCCGCCCGGTGGCAATTGCGTCAGTGACCGGTCTTGCTCTGACTGCAGTTGTTGGTGGCGCCGCAAACGCTGTCACCGTTTCTGCTCCTAGTGGCGATCGGGAAGCTGCTCCCACCACGACCACCGCTCCTCAAGCAACTGGTGTCACCGTTTCCGTTGCGGATATTGAATGGAAATCAGAAGCTCCGGTCGCGACCGCAGAAGCTCCTGCTGCCGCTACTCCGGTCGCTGAAGAAACTGTCGCCGCGGATCGTTCCGAGGCTCGTGAAGACCTCAGTGTTTCGACCGCTGCAACCGCCGCTGCGTACAACGCTGCCGGATCTTCTATTGTTGCCGCTGCTCTTGCTCTGACCGGCATCCCCTACGTCTACGGTGGTGCTTCCTACGGTGGTCTTGACTGCTCGGGTCTGACCATGCTGGCATACGCCGCTGCGGGCATCAGCCTTCCGCACTCCTCCGGCGCGCAGGCTGCCGGTGGTATCCAGGTTTCGGCCGGCGAAGCTCAGCCTGGCGACTTGGTTGCTTATTCGGGTCACGTTGCCATCTACATTGGTAATGGCCAGATGGTGGAAGCCACCGTCCCGGGTTCTCTCTCTAAGGTTTCGCCCGTTCGTGCGGGTGGCATGTTCGTCCGTTACTGAGCTCAACGTTCGTTAAGAGCGCATACTTCAACTAGAGCGAAAGAACTTCGGTTCTTTCGCTCTAGTTTTTGTCTACTAACCCCTATTGAACAGGTAAAAGTTCTGTTATCGGTTTCGGAAAATCGCGATGTGGTGCACAATGGTAAGTGATGTAAGTCACGAGGAGGCATCATGGCATCCACCGAAGTCATCCTGGTCGGCGTTGATGGTTCAACGGAGTCCATCGCGGCCGTCAAATGGGCCACTGACCGCGCACTACGCACGGGCGGGCGTGTCCACGTTCTCTGCACCTACGCATTGGCATCCTATTCGGCGGCGGCGCTGGATGGTGGCTACGCGGTCCTCGACGATGAGGCCCTGAAACGTGGCGCCCAGCAGGTCGTTGAAGAAGCGGTCGCAGCAGCGAAAGAGCGTGGCCTAGGAAAGGTCACTTCATCTATTGAGCCGGGCGACCCGGCGGGCGTTCTGGTTGAAATGTCACGCGAAGTCGATTTAGTTGTTGTCGGCTCGCGTGGAGGCGGTTCTTTCGCTGATCGTCTTCTTGGCACGGTCTCGTCCGCGCTGCCGGCACACGCGAAGTGCCCGGTTGTCATCGTTCCTCGCCATACGTCCGGCAAGTGCTTCATGCCGATCGAACGTGTCGTTGTCGGTGTGGATGGTACCGAGGTTCCCTCGTCGGCTCTGCGTCGCGCGATTGATGAAGCATCCACATGGGGAGCTCGACTGACCGCTGTTTCGGCTGTTCCGATTGCTTCGGGCACGTCCATGATGACGTGGGCGCCGACCGGTTTGGATCACTCCAACCTGTTGAAAGATGTCCGCACCGCAATGGGTGCCGCCATTGACCAGGCGCTCAACGGTCGCGACATGGAGGTTGCGCGCCATGCGCTGGACGGGTCGCCTGCCTCGCTGTTGATTGAGTTTTCGACAGCGGTTGATCTGGTCGTTGTCGGTACACGAGGCCGCGGCGGCTTGGCAGGCGTCTTGCTCGGCTCGACCGCGCAGACGGTACTCAGTCACTCAACATGCCCCGTGATGATTGTTCCGTCTGATCACCTGGGCAAGGCGCAGTCAGCGAAGGCGCCGACGTGGGAGCGTCGCTGACGCTTGACTCAGCCGATGGCTCGCGCGAAGAGCGAGTTGTTTTGATGGATGGTGCCTGGGCGGGTTCCCCGCCCAGGCACCATTGTGTTGCCACAAGGCTTTCCGTTCTAGATGCCCCAGAGAGGCTCGTAGAGGCCGTGAGAAACTCATGATCCGCCCCGAAATATGCTGAGAGATCGGGTGGGGGGTGAGCGGCCTCGTACCCCAAAGAGCGCACCAATGTGCGAAAAATGCCCCCGGTTTTCTGACGTGTGGCCGAGGGAGTGTCACTAATACTTAATAATGGTCTAGTCTAATTCGGTGCGAACTGCCGATCCTGCGGTTCGCCCTGATCTACACAGACAAGGAACGTCTATGAGCACGCCAGAAATGGCAGCGGACTCAACCCGCTCTGTTTCCCAGTCCGGCATCGAAACCGCCGGCATTGAAATCATCAGCGACGAAGAACGTACCGCTAAGCCCCATAACCTGTTCCTGCCCTGGTTCGCATCGAACATCTCCGTGTTCGGCATGAGCTACGGCGCATGGGTTCTCGGCTTCGGAATCTCCTTCGCACAGGCAGTCATCGTCACCATCATTGGTGTCGTTGTCTCCTTCATCATCTGTGGTGTCATCGCCCTTGGTGGTAAGCGTGGCTCTGTGCCGACCATGGTCATGTCCCGCTCCGCCTTCGGCGTGAACGGCGCGAAGATCCCCGGTATTTTCTCGTGGCTGACCTCTATCGGCTGGGAAACCTCCCTCGCCATCACCGCCGTCCTAGCGACCTCCACCGTGTTCGTCCGCCTCGGCTGGTCGAGCGAAGACGGCAACGCCGTCAAGATCGTTGCCGCCGTTGTCGTCGCAGCGCTCATCGTTCTCGGCGCAGTTGCCGGCTACCACATCATCATGAAGATGCAGGCAGTCCTCACTTGGCTAACCGGTATCACCACAATCATCTACATCATCCTGGTCGTCCCGCACATCGACTGGTCCGCACTCGGCGCAATCGAATCCGGTTCGCTGGCTGCAACGATCGGTGCCGCCACCATGGTCATGACCGGCATGGGTCTTGGCTGGGTCAACATTGCTGCTGACTGGGCGCGCTACCAGAGCCGTGACGCCGATGGTAAGTCCATCGTCTTTTGGAACACCTTCGGTGGCTCGCTCGGCCCGGTCGTCCTGATTACCTTCGGCCTCATGCTCGCCGGTTCTGACGCTGACCTGTCCGATGCCATCGGCGGCGACCCGGTTGGAGCACTGGCTAACCTGCTGCCGACCTGGTTCCTCATTCCGTTCCTGCTGACCGCAATCCTGTCCCTGCTGTCGGGCGCAATCAACGGTATTTACTCCTCCGGTCTGACCCTGCTGACGCTGGGCATCACGGTGCCTCGTCCGCTGGCTTCGCTGATCGACGGCATCATCCTGACCGCCGGCACGATCTTCGTCGTGTTCTTCTCCCCGGACTTCATCGGCCCGTTCCAGTCCTTCCTCATCACCCTGGGTGTTCCGCTCGCCGCATGGGCAGGCATCATGATGGCCGACATTACCCTGCGTAAGGCCGACTACGACGAGAAGGCCCTGTTCGACGCTTCGGGCATCTACGGTTCGATCAACTGGGTTTCCATCGTCATCATGGCCGTCTCTTGCGTGATCGGCTGGGGCTTCGTGATCAACTCGTTCGCTGAGGCTGCCGCATGGAACAACTGGCAGGGCTACCTGCTGTGGATGCTCGGTGGTAAGGAAGGCCCGTGGGCATATGGCAACATCGGTGTCATCCTTGCTCTGATCATCGGCTACGTTGTTTACCTGCTGGCTTCCATGAAGAAGATCGCTACTCAGGAAAACCGCAGTGCCTGATTCATCGGTGACCGTCTTGGATGCTGCGCGTAGTGAAGCGTTGGACTACTGCTTCCAGCGTGATCCGCTGGCAGCGGACGAGGTGCGCAAGGGCGCTCAGCTGATCGCAACGCGTACCGGCGTTGAACGCCACGACGCGCTTGTCGTTCTCGGCTCCGGTCTGCGTGATGCGCTGGACGAAATCGGGCAGATCGAGGCTCGCCTGCCCCTGGCAGACCTTCCCGGCGTTCCGGTTCCGGCGGTTGAAGGCCACGGCGCTGAATTGCTGAGCCTGCGCGTGAACGTGCACTCCGGTCGTGAGAAGCACCTTTTGGTTGCTACCGGTCGCGTCCACCTGTATGAAGGCTATACGCCTACGCAGATCTGTCAGCTGGTTCGCGTTTGCGCGATGACCGGCATCAAGGCCGCGATTCTGACGAACGCTGGCGGATGCCTGCGTAACTGGACACTGGGCGACGTGATGACGATTGAAGACCACTTCAATTTCTCTGGTGTTTCCCCGTTCGAGGGCCCGGTGTTTACCGACATCTGGCAGGTCTGGTCGCCACGCATTACGCGCATCCTGGCTCCGATTACCGACCGCGTGGGCACGTACAGCCTGCTGCGTGGCCCGGAGTTCCAGACGGCAGCTGAATCGCGGATGCTCGCGAACAATGGTGTGGACAACGTCGGTATGAGCACGATCCTTGAAGCGATCTCGCTCCACCAGCTGGGCGTCGAGGTTGGCGGCCTGTCCGTCGTCTCCGACCTCAGCTTTGATGACACACCAACCGAACACGAGGATGTTCTGCGCGCCATGAGCGTCGCAGCTCCGAAGGTTGCTAACGCGATTACCGCGTGCTTGGCTGCCCTCTGATTCGCAGTACTCGTTTTCTGGTGGGGTGAGGCTTCGGCCTTGCCCCACCAGTGCGTTTCGGCGGGGTTTTGTGCGGTGTTGTTCTGCGCTGGTGATGGGGTAGTGGTGTGGCGGTGTACGCGGCCTCGTGGATGAGGGGCGGGCGCGTGCACTGCATGCTGACGGATGATTGATGAGGCCAGACGCACAAGTGGCATCCGGTGCTGTGCGCTCGCGCGTGGAGTGAAAGTGGACGAGGCTGGTAGAGTTGGAGGCGCTCAGACTGCCGGCGCGTTCGCGCGCAGGATGTGGCTGGCTAAGCCCTCGTAGCTCAGGGGATAGAGCACCGCTCTCCTAAAGCGGGTGTCGGACGTTCGAATCGTCTCGGGGGCACCACATACTTTCTCATAGCGTTTAAAGCCGTTCAGCGTGCCTCTGGGCGGTTTTGCGTACCTGCTATGCGCGGGTAGGTGGGGGCTAGGGGCGGGGTGAGGTCTGACGCGTTCACTGTGGACGTTTCAAGCGATACAGAGGCACCTCTTCCGTGAACGAGGTTTTGACCGTACGCTTGGACTATGGAAGAACTTGAGCCCCTCGGGTCGAGCGCCCCGTCGCCTGAACAGCAGATACCGACTCGCTTTGATCGGCACGCGCCCGCACCTTTCACTCCGAAAGCAGTCGTGGCGCTGATTGTCAGTGGCGTGGGAGTTCCCGTGCTCTTCTATGGGGGTATCGCGTTGTGGAGCTTCCTGATCTGGCAGGTGCAGTGATGCGTCGCGCCGAATGGATTCTGTTGCTCGTCGTATTCGTCGTGCAGGTGGGATATCAATTCCTGCTGTTCAACGTTGATGCCATGCGCACGATGATTGACGATGAAAAAGGGCTGTCGGGAATGTTTATTGTCCTGCCGGTTGTTGCCTACGTGTGCGCGATGGTGTCCGCGTATCGCTGGGGTTTTCGATTCTGGCGCCCGGTGCTACTTGCCGTCGTGACGACTATTGCGTTCGTTGTCTCAGTTCCCGAGGCGTTTGGCCTGACCTCGCCCAGAGATTGGGGCGCCCTTGCGGTGTCCACGCTGATTTACTTCGTGCCCGCCATTGTTGGTGAGGGCATCGGTACTCTTATTCGCCGGTGGCGATCTGCGCTTGGTTGAGTTGACTTACCCGCGCAGTGATTGTGGGGAAGGTGAAGACGAGCATTCCCACGAACGCCAGTGTTGCTGGGATCGGGGAAAAGTGGGACAGTCGCCGTGGGCGCTGGTCTCAGAAACAACGTAGAGGTGAGCAACGTTGTTGAATAGGCCCTCGGCGGGTAGCGAGGATACTTTGGCGGTAGAAGTGACAACTATCGAAGCATTCGGTGGAGTCTTGAGGTATTCGAGACCTGCTTGGTTGAAGCCGACGGAGACTTTCTGACCTTCAGTCGCGGTGTACTACTTGGAATCAACTGCGGAGTCATTCAGCGTCACCGAGTCAACCTTGCCCTCGGTGTAGTCGGACTGTAGCGGATCCTCGGGGACGACGAACTTCAAGTTTGCGTCAGAAGCGATTGGCGCAACCTTAGCGGTGACAGGTAGGTTAACCCGAGTGGCACGATTGTGAAAATAAAAAGAAATGTCTAAAGGAGCGATATTAACGGTATTTGACATCTCAACGAGTTTCCTCAGCAAGCATCAGCCCGGTACGATTGCAAGCGGAATGAAAGGCAGTGACGCATGACCCGAATGAAATGGCTGATTGCAGCGATCATTGGAGTATTAGTTGTTGTCGGTGCCGCCGGCACGGCGTACGCCAGCTACTACTCTGATAAAGCTCTTCCGACCGCATCCGTTGGCGGACACAATGTCAACGCGATGAATCGTGCCGAGCTCGTCGCATGGATCAACGATCAGGTCTCCCAGGTTTCAATTGACATAGATGTTGACGGTACCCCGTCAAAGGCATCGCTTGCAGATCTGGGCGTCACCGTTGATGCGCAAGCGTCAGCGGATCAGGTTCTGGCTTCTTCGGATTCCGTCTGGGAACGCTTCGTTGGACTGTTCAAGCGTAGCGACTACCCCCTTGTTTCCTCTGCTGATAAGGAAATCTTCAACGCCTATATGGCTTCCCTGGTGAAGTCCGTCGGCGAGGCCCCCAAGTCGGCGACCGTTTCAGTTGATGAGCAGGGTGCGTTCGTTGTGACCCCCGGGGTACCTGGTATCGCGATCGATGCCCAGCCACTGAATGATGCTGTGGCCACTGCGTTGCAGACTCTGTCCTCACAGGCAATCTCCGTTTCGCCGTCCATGCAGGACCCGATTGTGTCTGATGAGCAAGCTCAGAAGGTTGCCGACGCGGCCACCGCTCTTGTTGCTCACTCGGTGACCATCAGTGATGGTATTAATGACTACACTCCCACAGTCGTCGACCGCGCAGCCTGGGTTGTGCTACCCGGCGTTGATGACGTAGAAGGAACCCCTTCCATCGATCCTGAAGCTGTCCAGGCATGGGTCGATAAGACTGCGGAAGCAACGAACGTTGCCCCAACCCCGGCAATCAACAACGTTGATGAGGCCGGTAATGTCCTGGCCGAATCGATGCCCGGCAAGGAAGGTGAAGCCGTCAACAACTCCGCTCAGGTGGGCGCCGATGTGGTTGCTGCCTTGAATGCGGGGACCGACTACTCGGGTAGCTTCGACTATGACAAGGTTCAGCCGACCACTGAAACGCGCCCCGTTATGGCGGGCTACGAAGCCTACCCATACGCCATGCATGAGGGTGAAAAGTGGATCGATATTAACCTGACCACGAACCGCCTGACCGTCTACGAAGGCCAGACCGTTGTCCATGGCCCCGTTGCGATTAACCACGGCGCCCCCGGCCATGAGACCGTCACCGGCACCTACCACGTCTACCTGAAGTACGAGAAGCAGGACATGGGTTGCACCCCCGACTGGCCCTACTGCGCGAAGGATGTGCCGTGGGTTTCCTACTTCACCGGTTCCTACGCGATCCACGGTGCTCCGTGGGTTCGCCAGTTTGGACTAGGTTCCGTCGGTGGTTCGCACGGTTGTGTGAACCTGCCCGTCGCTGAAGCACAGTACGTCTTCAATTGGGCTGATTCTGGTACTGCCGTCGTCACCCACTACTGACAACAATTGGAGTCGCGTTGCCGTGTAGGGGAATCTGCTCCTACACGGCAACGCTTCCGTTGAAAACCGAGGCCACTCCACTACCGTGGAATCGTGGCCTCTAATTTTTTCTCACGTCATTCACGAACGCCCTCGTCGCACCAACAGGCTCCTGTTGCTCCGGCAGAGGAGTCAGTCCAGCCGAACACGCACCAGCGTCTTCGCGATCAACTGACTGTGTGGCAAGACGACCTGCTTCGCCGGACTCGCATTGATGGTGCGGATGCTCCTCGTCTGACTATCGGCGCTCCGCACCCAGGTGGGCTTGCGAAGCTCTATGCCGACCAGCCGACGCGTCTGTCCCTGCTCATCCGTGAGCCTTCCGCCTTGAAACGAGGCTTGGACCATGCGCGCGCAATCATGGCACGTTCAAGTGAGCTCACTGCACGCCACGGTGTGGGAACTGTTCACCTGTCTATCGGCTACGCCCGATGGATGAGTGATGGCGAATGGGCCAGCTCTGCTGTCCTGCTTCGCCCGGTTCTTCTTGAAGACCAACCTGATGACGTGACGATTCGTCTGGCTTTAGGCTACAAGCTGGACAACACGATCACGTCAGCTCTGTTGAAGAGCGGAGTAGCAGTCGATGCTGAGGCGTTGATTGATGAAGCGACGTCTATCCACGGGTTCTCTTCGTCCAAGGCGCTGGCGAAGGTCCGCGAGTTGGGTCGTCATCTTGACCAGTTTGAGCTTCGTGACGAACTCATCATCGGGCTGTTCGAGCATCCGGCTTCTCAGTTGCATCGCGAGTACGACAATCCTGAGCATATTTTGAGCTCGGATATTGTGCGTGCTCTGGCCGGCGATCAGGAAGCTCGCCAGAATACTCATCGCGTACTGCCGGATTCTGTTCCAACCGATCGCGATCCGTGGAAAGAACGTGGCGCAGGCGATTTGACGCCTCAGCAGCAGGATGTTGTTGAAGCTGTTGCTTCGGGCCGTTCTTTCGTTGTGGATGTGCCTCACGGTTCGGATGACACTGCGCTGGTGGGCGCGATTCTTGCTGATAGTGCGGCCTATGGCAGGCGCGTGATCCACTTGGGTGGTTCGCCGTCGCGTACGACGATGGCTGAAGAGCGTCTGCGTTTCTTGGGGTTGAGTGAAGCGGGGGTTCGTCTGGATGGCACTACCGCGGACGGGACTGAAATCCGTGCGCGCATTCATCAGGTGATGACCGATACGTCCCCGGTTGCGGATATGGATGAAGTGGACGAGATACGTACCAAGTTGCGCGATGTACGTTCGCGTTTGTCGTCGTACACGACGTACTTGCATCGTCCGTTCCGCGCATTTGGAGCAAGTGCGTACGAGGCTCTTCAGGTGCTGACAGACCTGACAAGCGCACACCCGAGCCCCTCTACCCGCGTCCGTTTCCGCGAGGACGTTCTGCTGGATATTGCTCAGGATCAGGGCGCGAAGGCTAGGGAGCTTCTGCACGAGGCCTCGAACTTGGGTCTTTTTGCGCGCGCAACGGCGCATACCGCATGGAAGGGCGTTGTTATTTCGTCCGACGAGCAGGTTCCTGACGTTTTGTCGCGCGTTCATCGTTTGGCAACGGAAAGCTTGCCTGAACTTCGCGTGCGTATCAGCACGATTGCTGGTGAAGCGGATATTCGAACTGCGACAACTCTGTCCCAGTGGCTCGCTCAACTGCATATGTTTGAGGGTGTTCGCGACGTTCTTGATATTTTCACTCCGCAGATCTTTGAGAACTCGGCTGCTGACATGGTGATTGCGACTGCGTCGAAGCAGTGGCGTGCCGCCCACGGCATCACGATGAAGCGTTCAGAACGGACACGTTTGCTGAAACGAGCCCAGGACTTTGTGCGTCCTGGAACGCATGTTTCGGATCTGCACGCTGAACTCCTCAAGGTGCAGGAACGTCGCGATGTGTGGCGCGACCACACCGGTGGCGACGGTTGGCCGACTTTGCCGAACCGTATGAATGAAGCGATCGAATTGACCGCAAGCATTCAGGAGGATCTGAAGGCTCTGCGCCCGATGTTCTCGACGGGTCACAAGAACTTCGAAGAGATGACGATCGTTGATCTGGCGGCGTTGTTCGAGTCCTTGGATACTGATCCCGAAGGTGCACGTGAACTGCCACGTCGCGTCACGGTGCTGAAGAAGCTCAAGGGTGCAGGTTTGGCGTCGCTGGCTGAAGACTTGCGTGATCGTCACGTTGATGACGAGATGGTTGATTCAGAACTGGATCTGGCGTGGTGGGCATCAATTCTTGGCCTGATGCTGGCAAGCGATCCGCAACTGGGTGGTTTCGACCCCGCTCATCTTGAGGCCACGCTTGAGTCCGGTCGTGCCCTGGATCTTGCCCAGGTGAATACGTTGGCTCCGCAGGTTTTGGGTCAGCTTCGCAGGTTGCGCTTGCAGGCAATGGCGACACGCCCGGATCAGCAGGAACAACTGGAAGCTCTATTGGCTTCGGGCACGCCCGTTGGTGCGCTTGATTTCTACAACGCTCTTCCCCTGGTTCGTCACCTGGTGCCGGTGGTGTTCACGGTTCCTACGTTGATTCCCGCGATCGTCAAGGCCGGACATCATGTTGATCTGCTGATCTTGGACGATATTGATGATCTGCCACTGGTTGAACTGATCCCGATTATTGCTCGTGCTCGCCAAGTTGTTGTACTGGCAGACTTGTCTGGCGCTCACGAAGATGGGGCGGCTCGTATGCTGGCCAGTGTTCTACCGACGACGCGAATGGACGTCGCACCGACGCGTTTGAATGACCAGGTTGCGTTGCTTCTTGCTCGCCATGGCATCGACCATACGGGTGTCCCGGTCCCGTGGACGGCTGCGGCCGCTCCGATTACGGCGCTCTGGTGTGAAAGCTCCGGTATGCCCGCTCCGGGTTCTCATGCAGTGGAATCAACCACCGCGGAAGTCGATGCTGTTGTTGAACAGGTCATCGAACACGCCGTGTCTCAGCCGGAACGTTCGCTGGGCGTGATCGCCCTGTCGACTACGCACGCGAATCGCATTCAGCGCGCGATCGAGAAAGTCCGCGCCTGCGAACCCGGACTGGCATCCTTCTTCGACGAAGCAACCGCTCAGCCGTTCGCTGTCGTGGATCCTGCTGGCGCTCGTGGTTTTAGTCGTGATCGGATCATCATTTCCGTTGGTTTCGCAAAGACCCCGCACGGGCGTGTGATCCACGATTTCGGTGTCTTCTCCAGCCAGAACGGTCTGTCGGCAATGTCGGATGTTTTGCGTGCGGTGCGTGGCGATCTGACGTTGATTTCTTCGATTCACTCTGGCGATATCGATCCGTCGCGTCTTTCCGCTGAAGGCGCCCAGATGCTCTACAACCTGATTGAGATTGGCGAAGGTCAATCAGGTGTGGGGAACGGAGGCTGGCCGGTTCTCGAAGCTGAACCGGATCGTCTGCTGATTGACTTGGCAGAACGCCTGTATTCGATGGGGCTTGAGGTTGTCCCGAACGTGGGTATCCCGGGTGGAATGCGTATTCCGCTTGCGATCGGCCACCCGGAAGTTCCCGGTCGACTGCTTGTCGCGGTTTTGACCGATGATGAAGCGTATGTGGCGGAGCCATCCTTGCGTGTCCGTGACCGTATGTGGCCGGCGATGCTTGAAGCCCAGGGCTGGAAGGTCCATACGGCGTTGTCGATGGCCGTTTTCATTGACCCGGCAAAGGAAGCAAACACAATTGTTCAGCTTGTTTTGGATGCGGTGGATGAAATTAACGGTGTGCCTGACCAACAGGTTGTCGAGGTCCCGATGGTTGTGGACGTGGATACCTCTGGCCCGGATACGTTGGTTGGCTTGAACGCTCCTGAAGTTGCGTCTAGCGATGCGGGTCCTGCTGTGGCTCCCGCTCTGGTCTTGGCTCCCAGTGAGCAGGTGGTTCTTGAGCCTGAGGTGCATATTGTCCTGGAAGAACCGGCTGAATCCGGTGACGTTGGGGCGCAGGCGGATGACGTAGTCACGGAGCCTGCGAAGTCGGATCATCAGATGGATGCCCGCGAGCGCGCTGACGAGGTGATTACGGGCATGCTCGAGATCATAGTTGCGAATCAGCCTGAGACTGCGCGTGGTCCGCGTCCGGCGATTGCTCCTGGCCTACCTCTGGCGGCCTACTCCGATGATCAGCTTGATGAGATGGCGATGTGGATCCGCTCTGACGGCGTCGATCGCTCGTTCAATGAGTTGATTGACGAGTTGCGTGACGCTTTGGGGATTACTCGTCGCGGTTTCCAGTCTGATGCGGTGCTGGGCAACGTCGTGCGCAGGACTCGTCCGGCTGACCCTGACGAACAGTGATTCACGGTGTCTGAAAACCTGAGTGTCTCGACTGATTCGCCCACGTCCAATCCCTCTGAACCGCGAGTGTCTGGCGAGCAGAGAGCGTCTGTCGATCAGAGAACGTCTGGCGAGCAGAGAACGTCTGTCGATCAGAGTGCGCCTGCTGAGCGTGCGAAGAAGCGTCGTCGCGTGGCGACTTTCGTGTCTGAAGTGGATCGTAAGTTGATTGCTCACGGGGTCGCGCCATCGTGGGAGGATCGCGTTCGCCCCGACGATCGCAGGGCAGGTTCGTTCGCGGATTCACCGGATCGTGGGGATGGGGCGAATGACCGTCGTCTGTTGGACAACGTTCCGCCTCACGCCCAAGCGCGCGCCTAGGTGCTCTCTGTTTTCTCCTATTGAAAAGGCCTCTCCCGCCACTTCATCGACTGCTTTTTAAACAAGGGTGGACTAGGGAGCTTATATCCGTACATAGCAAAGTGGCTCCGTCCCTGTAGGGACGGAGCCACGTGAGTGTTTTTAAGGAACTGAGTTTCAGTTCTTGTTAGCCAGCAGGTCGCGGATCTCGGTGAGGAGCTGTTCTTCGGTGGAGGGAACTGCCGGTGCTTCTTCTACAGCTTCTTCCTTCTTAGCGGTTGTGGCCTTGATCTTGTTCATCGGAACGACGATCGCGAAGTAAACAGCAGCTGCGACGAGGAGGAAGTTCACAACAGCGGTGATGATGGTGCCCGGCTGAATCGGGTCAGAGCCGTTGATCGTGAACTGGAGGACGGAGTCGAAGTTCGGCTGACCGATGACGGCGCCGATGATGCCCATGATGACGTTGGTGATAGCGGTGACGATGGGGGTGAAGGCTGCGCCGATGATGACGGCAACTGCGAGGTCAAGAGCGTTGCCCTTGGAGATGAATTCCTTGAATCCCTGGATCATTGTGAGCTCCTGATTGAAGCGCCCCGCTCGTCATGTGGTGTAGCTAAAGCGAGGCCAAGCGTATGCGTCCCGGCGTGGCCGAGAACGGTTTCGGTTACCGCTTCGTCAACGATGATGTCGAGACGAGCAGTAGCAGACGATCCCCATTGGGATGCGTCGTTTACTGACACTGAGGATATAAGTGCTTGATTAGTCAATAAAGATGCTGAACAGGTGTTTACGTCACAGTTGTCAGGAAAACCCCATAAAACCACGGAATCCCCGGCCTCAAGTGGAGGGACTTGTGTCCTATCTAATATGACAGAAATCAGGTTTTGTCCGGGTTTTAAACTTCGTCCTAACGCTGATCCTGCCATGACGCTTTCCGAGAGGATTGTGCCTTTCGTGGCTGGCTCTCCTGTCCAAGTAGCGGGTAAGACGTCGGCCGAGGTAATGGCGTCGGCGGGAACGACCCGTTCTGGGACCTCGATTGATGTGACCGTCGAAGAGTCGATGGCGTCCCCGCGTTCAATGTCGGTGGCGAGGATCAACACTCGATGCCCGCCAGGGTGGGGGATCAAGGTCAAAGCGATTGCTCCGATGGTGAACACGAAGATGATGGCGAGTCCAAGCCTGCGGATCGTCGTGAATGAAATGCGTCTGGTCATGCCTCAAGTAAAAGCAAGCAGTCGCAGCCTCGCACCTGAGCGAAACGGAAACTGTGGATAAGTGGCCCTTAGCGCGAATTGTGGATAAGTCGCGTGTAGCCGCTGGGAGTCAGCACTCCGTTCACCTGCTGATCGTGAGGCTCAACGGGCAGATAATCGCGAGGATCGGAGAAAAACTCGTCTTCGAAGACTACGGCGATAATCGGAACATCAGGCCGAGCGTGCTCGAGTGCCCGGTCGTACCATCCGCCACCCTGCCCAAGACGGACTCCTCGCGCATCTACAGCCAGTGCGGGTACAACGATCAGGTCGGCTTTCGCCAATTCGTCGGCGCCCTCTACACGTGTAGGAGTAAACCGCGGGCCAATAGACACAATAGATTCCAGCTTCGCCTGAGTTGACTCTGCCGCCTGCGGGCGCGAATCCACGTAGGTCCAGGCCACGCCAGTGACTGCCTTCCCATCTGGGTCGACGAGGCCGGGAATCAAACACCGCTCACACGCTTGAAGTAGTCCGGCAGTGTCAGGTTCACTGGGGCTTGAAATGAAGAGAGCGGGAAGAAAACTCGCGCCCTGAGCAGGGGGAGAGGACACAGAGGTAAGCGCAGCCTCGTCAATTGGCGAAGAGGATACAGAGGCGGAAGAAAACCCGAAATCTGCCAGCACCTCGGGCCACAACGCGGCCAACTGAGCGCGTTCACGCGCACGCTGATCGGCGGAGGTACAGATCCGACGCTGACTCCGTTGTGCGCGGATTCTCGTGCGAATGAGGGCTTTGTCCTCGTGTATCACTCGGTTTTGCTCCTGCTCGAACTAGGGTGGAGACCATGATCGAACAGCAGGAGCCTGTCACCCGCGCGGTTGTTCCCGCCGCGGGACGCGGTACTCGTTTCCTGCCGATCACAAAGTCTGTTCTAAAAGAAATGCTACCCATCGCCGGGCACCCAGCGATCGAATACATCGTCAAAGAAGCAAGTGACGCTGGCATCGACGACATCTTCATGGTCACCAGAACCGGCAAACGAGCAATCGAAGACTACTTTGATGCGGATCCGGCGCTCGAAGCTGAACTCGAAAAACTCTCCCTCGACCAGATCCGCTCTGACTATGCGATCGTCGGACGCCACATTTTTGACCCCATCGTTTTCGACGCGCTCGAAAACATCACTCCAGGAGCCGGTGGCGAATACCAGCTGACCGGCGCATTTGCCCAGCCCATCGCCACGCCGGGCGAAAACGGTGGCGGACTGTACGGTGTCATCATTGACGAACCCCGATACGACACCGGCGACAAACTCGGCTACCTTGGAGCCACTATCACCTTTGCGCTCGCCGACCCAGACATGGGACCGGCGCTACGTGAATATCTGAACACCCAACCGAATGAGGCCTGATGCGAAGCGTTGCAGAGTTCTACCAAGACTGTCTTTCAGCCGTAGCCCAGCAGCCACCACTGGACGTGCAACTCGCGGACGCAGTGTCCTGCGTTCTTGCCGAGGACGTTGAAGCTCCCTTCGATCTTCCGGTCGCTGACCTTGCAGCCCGCGACGGCTACGCGGTGCGTTCCGAAGACCTCGCCGGTGCTCGCCCCGACAATGAGCTCTCCCTGCGTGTCACCGAAGAAATTCGCGCGGGCGACGTGAACCCCGCAGCACTGGTGCCCGGAACCGCGATTCGTATCGCCTCTGGTGCCCCGATGCCGGCCGGTGCCGATTCAGTGATCGCCCTTGAATTCACTGACCACGGCATGGCGCAAGTCAACGTTCGAACCCAGCCAGCAGTCGGCGAAAATATTCGCCGAAAGGCAGAAGACGTTGAAGAAGGTGAAATCGTCCTGCGAAAGGGAACCCGCGTTGGTGCTCGCCAGGTCGCATTGCTTGCAGGCGTGGGTCGCTCGCGCGTGTACGTTCACCCGCGTCCTCGCGTCGTCATTTTGTCCATCGGCGACGAAATTGTTGAACCCGGCGAAAAAGCGCGTCCTGGCACTGTCTTTGATGCAAACGGCCACGCCCTCTCAACGGCTATCGCCGATGCCGGCGCTCAGACCTTCCGCGTTGCCGCGGTCCCAGATGAACGCCACGTCCTGAGCGAAACCATTGAAGACCAGCTTGTTCGCGCAGACCTGATCCTGACCACCGGGGGTATCTCGCACGGTTCAGGCGACACGGTCCGCGAGGTCCTGTCCACGCTGGGCACCGTCCGTTTCGACAACATTGCCGCGTGGCCGGGACACATCCTCGGCGTCGGAACTGTCGGGGGCGACGACAACGGTGAGGGTGGAACCCCGATCTTCTGTCTTCCCGGCGACCCGGTTTCTGCCCAGGTCTGCTTCGAAGTCTTTGTTCGCCCAGCACTTCGTCATATGCAGGGCTGGACACAGCTGACCCGCCCCTCCGTGAAGGCCGCCGTCGACCGCTCTTGGTACTCACCGCGAGGCCGTCGCGAATTCGTTCGTGTCCGCCTAGTCGGCGACCCCAAGAGCGGTTACCAAGCGAAGGTCATGGGTGCTCCCGCATCGCTCCTGCTCAGTGCGCTCGCGGAATCCAACGCGCTTGCCATCGTCCCTGAAAGCACAACTAACGTGCATACGGGTGACATGTTGCAGTGCTTGGTTCTTGAGTGATTCTGAGACCCGCTCGCTGTTACCTGCTAGTGATCAGCCGTCACCTGCTGTCTGCCAGTCGCTAGCTTGCTTCAGCCCGACCAGTCGTCGACTACGTAGAGGACCAGATCATGTTTGGACACTTCATCCGGATCTGGGGCAGAACTCCTGGTGAACTGAGCCTTGAGGTCCGCGACCCAGTCGGTGAAGGGTTCATGCACGGACGAGCGGCCTCGTCGATGACGAAATCGGTGGAGCATGAAGGTATCGCGAAACCCAAGAAGGGGCAGGCGGAACTGCACCCGAAATTGCTACGAATTCGGCCTGCTTTTGCCGGCGCTCACACGGCGATCGACCGAGTGCGACGCGAGAACGCCGATTGGCTACAGCCCTGGGAAGCAACCCTGCCACCGGACACGTACGGCAACGAAGGTCAGACGCTCGGCGAATATAGGCGCACCATCGACAGGGCTCAACGCGCGGGGCGGGCGCTGGTGATGAAGCTTGAAATCGGTGGCGAGATTGCCGGACAGTTCTCGCTGACCAACGTGACGCACGGGGCGATGTCATCGGGGGTGCTCGGCTATTGGCTTGCGGAAAAATGGGCTGGACGAGGGCTGGCAACATTCACCTGCGCGGCGATCATCGACCTGGTTATTGGCGAACTGGGACTCCACAGGATCGAGGTTGTGATCCGACCCGAGAACTCCGCATCACTGGGAGTTGCTCGCAAGCTCGGGCTACACCGTGAAGGCCTGCGACCGCGCTACATGCACATCGACGGTGCGTGGGCGGATCATGAAGCGTTTTCGATTGACACGGAGTCTCTGCCGTCCGGTGGATTGGTGAAGAGTATTTATGGTCACGCGATTGGCCAGTAAGTGTCGCGTACGAGGTCCCAACCGGTGGTGTTGCCTAGTTTTCGTGTGGGCTGAAGGCGCAGTCTTGGCGTGGTCTCCATGCGGGCTGAGTGTGTAGCTGTAGCGGGGTCTTTATGTGGACTGAGTGCGCAGCCATAGCGTGGCTGGTGGGGCTGATGTTGCGATTGTTGCACGTGTGAAAGTGGCTTTGAGCAGGAAACACAACACGCGCCCACCCCACCAGTCAAACGCAGTTGAAAACCCATAGCGTTGTCTCGTGGAGTTTGGCGGAATCATCATCATTGCAACGGTAGTGACACTACTGGGGCTGATTCCCCTGCTCGCTGCCCGACAATATGCGAAAACTTTCAGCCGTGAAAGTGACCGTTTCTCAACGGGCATGAAGCTCCTCAACAATAATGAAAGCAACCGCCAAACCTGCGGTCGATCTACCGGGCAGTTGCTCGGTGTTCGTCGCACAATTACGCAAAGGGCAACGATCGCCATGGCAGATCAAGCTGCAATGAATGCGAAGATTCGTATCGAGCACCGCGCAAATAAAGCCGTGCGTGAGATCGCTAAGCTTCGTGCGCGTCGTGCTGCGCGCCTCGCCGCTGAAGCGGCTGCAGGTCGCCGTCGCCTTGGAGTCAGCGCCACCTGCGCTGGTCTGACCGGACTGGTCGCCATCGTCTGTGCCGCGCTTTCGGCGTCGTTCCTCTGGACTCTGATCCCCGCAGCTCTGCTTGTCATGTCCCTAGTTGCCTCGCGCATGGCGGCAATTCGTTCCGACAAAGCAAACGAAGCTGAGCTCGAATTGCTTGAAAACCTGCGCAACGCAGCCTCGGCTCGAGGAGCCCGCAAGGAAGAATCCGCACCCGCCCCGAAGATGCAAAAGGACGACCTCTTCGCCGGTATCACCGCAGATCGTTCCACCTCTCGTGCGACGGTGTCCCTTGCTTCGCAAGCGCTTGAAAAGGTCGAGCTGGAAGCGTCCGCTTCTACCTCGCACGCCGAATCTGGTGGCACCAACGTGATCGAGATGCCCAATGCCTCCGCCGATGCGGTCAGCGGTGAAGCTCAGACGGATCTCGTCAATGCTGAAGACGAAGCCGAAGAACTTGCACTGACCGGCACCACCGTTGAGCGTCGCACATGGACCGTCAACCCGATTCCCGCGCCACGATACGCAACGCGCGGTCGCGTCGCCGGTCGTTCGGTCCACATTGACACCGACATCCGCGGAATCCCGAAGGTTGGCGTGGCCGTGCCGGCTCGCCCGATCGCAGCAACTGTCGCCGAGAACGCCATGACCACCGAACAGGTCGTCGCGGACCAGGCTGTTGCGCTTGACTTGGACGCTGTGCTGGATGCTCGTCGCGCGCAGTAACTGATACCCGCGCTGATGCTTTGACTTTTGCGGAGGCTCACCCGTACACCGGGTGAGCCTCCGATCGCTATGTGCGCTTCTCTACGCACGTTCGAAGGCCGAAGCGTTTGAGATCGGTGCCTCGTCCCTGAGTCTTCGTTTTCCGTTTTTCATCGCTGCCCGTTGGGTGCTATGCTAAACGGGCACCTGGGGCTATGGCGCAGTTGGTAGCGCGTCTCGTTCGCAATGAGAAGGTCAGGGGTTCGAATCCCCTTAGCTCCACTATGAGGAGTCCGAACGGTGAAAAAGCCTTCGGGCTTTTTCATTAGTAAGGACGACGAAATAGTGCGTAATTCGTCAAGGATTACTAGCACCACTAGGACGTTCATTTTGATACGAAGTGAACGTCCTGTTTTTATGCCCTAAAACGTGGCGTTTCGCCCTGTCGGGGTAGCTTTATGGGTTTCGGGAGTCTTCCTGGTTAGGTATGTGACTTATCGCTGGCTCGGCACAGTTTGTCAGATTTCCGGTAGTCTGAAAGGCTCCGAGAAGTAAGCTGCAAGAAATATCTCCATCCGCCAAAAGTGTGCGAGTCGCTAAAACTTTGCGGTTTCACAGGATAGATCTATAACCTAGAGCGATCGTGGAGTAACTGTGCGAAGCCAGAGCTTCTAAATGAAGCAGTAAAAGTTTGTCACGTTTTTTTGTAGACGTTCATTTCAAATCACCGTTAATGGATGATTTGATTATCAAAAACAATTACTTACGTATAGTGATTGCTATACCTATCAATTCAATATGTGTAATGGAATTCTAGCTAATTTACTATATTTGTTTGCCTATATTCCTGTAGGTGTAACCACCTATCTGAGCTCAACGGGCTGGTCTTGTGGATAAAGTAGTGGTACTTTATGAGAGCAGATTCAGCTAACGACACTGGACAGGAAGTTCTCATGCGCAACCTCAAGGGCGTGCCCGGTTCTTTTGTAACGCTTGCCGGCAGAGCGTTGCTTAAACCAGCTCACATTCTTAGAAAATTTCTGGTCGTAACCTTGGCCTGCGCTTTGGGTTTCACGCTATCGACCCCGTCCTTGGCTCAAGCCGAGGATCTGCAGATGAGCTCCCAGGCTGACGAACAAAGCGTCAGTCCGGCGCCAGTAAGCACTCCAGAAGTTGAAACTGATACCCAGCTGGGCGATGGTCTGGAGATCGGGCCAGAAATTATTGGGCAACCCGTGGGTGCTGTCAAGAAACCGACTGTTGATAATGTATCTGCAGGAGATAAAACTGTTTCTGGAAAATTAACGATCGGAGCCGGTCAACGCAAGGCAAGAAAGCTAGACGTGACGATTCACGTGACCGTGAATCGTCAAGCAGGTGGAACCGAAGAAAAAACGGTCACTATTTCATACACAAACAGAAAAGCAGATTGGTCCGTAGCTTTAGATAGTGGACTTGTAGCAGGCGATAAAGTCACTGTGAAGCAAGAGGCCGGTGGCGACATTTCTGAAGGCGTTGTTCTGGAAGTCAAGAAAGGCCTGAACGACCAGCATAAAGATGAGCTCAAGATGCCGTCTGGTGAAATCTGGATAGAACAGACAGTTGCTAATATAGTCAACGCAGAAGAGCAAGCAGAAGCTTTGAGATTGGTGAAGGAAGCAAATTCTGCAATAGCTGGCGACATAGCATCTGTTGAACTAAAAATTAATGGAACTTCTCAGCCTAAGATTAATGTGACTTATACTGACACCACAACATCAGGTGAAATTGAGGCTCCGAGTTTAACAGTAAAACAAGTAACTGAAACTTCAAGGGACGCTAAGATTAGCGATATTACCGTTGTTGACACTGTTATTAAGGGGAAGTTGCAGGGCACAGCACCTTTTGATGGCGTAAAGGTCCAAATATCTACGAGGCTTTCCGCGAACGGTATAGATGCTTTTAACAGTGGGAAATGCACGGTTGATAAAGATTCATCTGATCCGGTAGAAGTAAGCGTAGATTCTGAAACGGGTGAGTTTACATACGCCATTCCAAGTAATGTCGGTCTTCCCCGCGCTCAAATAGTTGGTGTTTCTGTAAAAGAAAAGAACAAGTTTGTATCGTGCGCAACCTCTACTGTTACACTGGCCAGCCCCAAAAAAACCGAAGTTCGGGACCCAAAAAAGCTAACCGCTGACGATAAAAAAGCCATCGATAAAGCGATTAGAGACGCAAATACAATAAATGGCGTATCTAAACTCCCAGATGGAACTGGATTGGATGTTGGGGGCGTACCTGCATTTATTGAATTTGATGAAGACGGAAATGTTACAATAATAGGCCCAAATAATATAGTCATTGATAGATTTGATAACGGTAGCCCGGTATTCGCTAAAAATGACGATGGAACCTATAAACTAAAAGATGAATCTCAAGTCATTAAATACCCTGCCAAAGATCTGGTGAAAAATATTGCACCTAAATCTCCTGAGATTGCGGTAGATACGGATAAGGGTGAAGTAACTATTACCCCGCCTGCCTATGAAAAGCCGGGTGAAGATACTGACTTGCTGTCTTACACCGTCACCTATAAGGATGCTTCTGGAGCAGAGAAAACAGTCACCGCAACGCGAGATTTGCAAACCAATAAATGGAGCGGATCGGGTGTTAATGAAGAATCCGGTGTGATTACTCTGAGTGTGGAAAACATCGAAGTTGCTGGAACTGTCACGGCAACCGCAAAAGATAAAGGCGGATTAGTTCCTGAAGAAAAACCGCTTGAATCCGATCCGGCAACCAAGAAGCTCGAAACTGCCGATGTCAGCTACGATGCCAACAAAGGCACCGGTAAAATGGATGCCAAGAAGCTCAACAAGGGCTCAAAGTACAAGATTTCGGATAACGGTTTTACCGCCCCTGCAAACGAAAAGTTCAAGACCTGGAAGATAGGCGAAACTGAGTACGCTGCAGGCGATGAAATCACTGTTAAGGAAGACACCACTATTCAAGCCGTCTGGCAGGACATCGAGGTGACGGTTTCCTATGAGGCTAACGGTGGCAGTGGGAGTATGGATTCTGCGACCATGAAGAAAGGCAGCACTTATAAGCTGGCTGATAATGCCTTTACTGCTCCTGCGAATCAGAAGTTTAAGTGCTGGAAGATTGGTAATGATGAGTATGCTGCTGGTGCTGAGATTACTGTTAATGAGGACGCCAAGGTAGAAGCTGTCTGGGAAGATATCATGGTTGACGTCAACTTCGACGCAGGTGAAGGCTCCGGCTCTATGAACAAGGAGTCCGTAAAGAAAGGTAGCACTTTCAAGTTGCCTCCTAGCAAGTTCAAGGCGCCTAAGAATATGGAGTTCAAAGGCTGGAAGATAGGCGATGAGGAAAAGGCTGTCGGTGACGAGATCACCGTCAACGATAACACCACTGTCACCGCCGTCTGGAAGAAGATTCCGGTGAAGGTTAGTTATGACGCTAACGGTGGTAAGGGCAGCATGGATGGCGCGACCGTGGATAAGGGTAGTGAGTACACGGTGTTGCCTAACGGTTTCACTGCTCCGGATGACACCCAGGAATTTAAGGCTTGGGAAGTAAACGGCCAAGAGGTTGCGCCTGGAGCCACGATCAAGGCTGACAAGGATACCGTTATCAAAGCCGTCTGGAAGAAGATCCAGGTTGATAACCCGAATGGTGGAAGCAACAACAATGGTGATGGCGCCACTAAAGCGTCTAAATCCCCTAATTCCGGGAAGCTCTCGAAAACTGGATATGCTGGGATTCCGTATCACGTTGCAGCGATGATTCTTGTGGCTGGCGGATTACTTATCGCTGGTAGTAAGAAAACCAGAAAGCACTAAATATAAGAAGATAAAGTAGCCGAAACTGCCTATATGAGTCGACAACGGCGCAGATTATCAACGAGCTGAGGAGCAGTGAAGCAACGCTGAATCTGTGGTAGTCAACGTATGGGTCGATGACCACGAGTGAAGCCAAAGAGCTCCAGCGTCTTCGTGAGGAGAACGCTTGCCACAAACGGCCCTCGGGCCAGGCGGAGCTGGAAAAGGCAGCGTGGAAGGAATTATCGGAAGGAAACTTCTAAGCCCCGCTCGCCATCATGATGCCGTGCGGCATCTGGTCGAGCTGGGCTACTCCCAAAGATATGCCCGCTAGATCGTTGGGCTCTCTCGTAGTGCCTATCGGCGTGCCAGAGCCCCTGATCGCACACCTGATAAGTACGTGTCCTTGCGTGTGCGGATGCGCGAGTTCGCGCGTGATCACCGCCGTTGCTGAACCGGCAAGTGATCTACACCTTCACCTGCAACTGCTTGCGGACAAACCTTTACCGCCTACGGAAACGAGCACCGCAAGTACTGCTCGCACCCGTGCTATATCCGCCACCCGCTTTGGCACTCGTGGCTGCAGGCCATGATGGGAGAGATGTTCGATGCCGAAGTCGACCTCGCCCGACAGGTCGCTTTCATTCATCGACTTGCTGAGGCCGGTGCGTTCACCACTCAAGAAACGAACACATTTCTAGCACGGATCGCGAAGGAGTCGGCTGCGGTGGTGGGGGCGCTGATAGTGTGGGTTCGACTGGATAAAACGCAGGTTGAGAGCGTACATGGATACAACAGCCAAACCTCTCGCCAACAAGGGGAACGAGCGGCAGAAGGAGATTGAAGCACGCGGGTGAGATGAGGGTGATCCCAGCCAAACCCGTGAGGCCGCACAGGTTGAGGGTAGCTGCCTATGCGCGGGTGTCTACCGACCACGAAAAGCCCCGGTTGCCTGCGCATCCTGATGCGCAATGGCGAGTGACTGAACATGAAAATCGCGGAACCTCACGCGCACCCAATGTAGACAACACTGACGTAAGAGAGCGCTCAGGACGCCAGCCGGGATCTGGCAGTGAACTGGTGCGAGCGGAACTGCGTGGCCTCGTCGATGTGAAGAACGCGGACTTCGTCGTGAAACTCGTTCCCGGGCGAGGGTGCAAATGAAAGCGTCGAGCCACGCGAGCGGGTGTGAACTGAAGGTAGGCGTCGTGAGATGGTAGTCTTTGAGAGCCCCAATAGCTCAGTCGGTCAGAGCAACGGACTCATAATCCGTCGGTCGTCGGTTCAAGCCCGACTTGGGGCACTGCTCCAACAAGCTCACGCGCCTGACCCGACAGGGTCGGGTGCTTTGCTTTTTCGATGGCTTCAGCTGGAACAAGCACTTCGACAGGAACGTCCAAGAAGCCAGATGCGCACGCCAAAGTGGAGTGAACCCTGCCCTTATCGGACCTTCCAGCCTTGCGCCCGCTGGCGGCGCCTGTGTTCACAGGGCCTGACCAGGCGTAAGGATAGGTGACGGTCGCAGCGCCGTTTGAATGACCTCGAGGTAGTTCGTGCGGAACAGATCGAACGCCCTGCCATCAGCGTCGTTTCGACGCGAGAGGCTCAAACGCCGACGAGCGGAGCCCGAAACCGGGGTTATAGGACATTTGGTGTTGTTTTTGATCCGGGTTTTCGTTGGT
>NZ_JAQEVQ010000008.1:0-84134 GCF_027694595.1 Pauljensenia sp. OF14-1SRA
CTAATCCCGACACGCCAACAAAAACACACATTTTGTCGTTTAACCCGCAAATGAGACCGATGGTCCGGAGATGGCAGTAACAACTCCGGGCCACCGGCCCCTACGAAAAATTCCACCACATAACATGAACAACATCAAGGACATCTTGATCTCGCTCGCTCTCGCATGCATCATCGTCTGGCTTGCCGTTGAAGGCTATACGGTCTACGCAGCAATCGCAGGCACGTTGCTTGTCGTCGCATGGGTCATCTACCTGATTGCATTCATCATGGGAAGGAACAAGAAATGACAGACCAGACACCCGTCTACCTGTCTCGCTCGGAGTTCGCTCAACGTATCGGCGTCAAAACAGGCACCCTAGCGCGCTACAAAATCCCTGAGCCTGATGTCATCATCGGATCAGGGCCACGTCCCACATTCGGGTGGCTACCCGAAACAATCGACGAGTGGAACGCTAACCGCCCGGGACGTGGCAACTGGTCAAAGCCAACCATTTGACAGCTGGGAATCAGACAAAAACTGCCCTCACAATCCACATGGGAAAGTGAGGGCGGTTTTTCTGATTTTCAGACAATAGGCTAGGAGGGCTGGTCAGGGTTTGTAGCCGATTATAAATGGTTCAAGCGCGATTCCAACCTTTCGTGTGTTTTCTCTGCCGACGCGGTCAGTGCGCGAACGTCGAGTCTGAGCCCATTTGGGGTTAATATCCAAAACCCCGGCACCATTAGGTGACAGGGGTCGGTAGTAGCTTGTTAGCTTTTGTTCGGTCAGGCTTCTTCTAGCCTTGGCATGAAGAACTCGTACCAGTATGGTTCTTCTTCTCGCAGGATCTGAATCTGCTCTGGGGTGAACTTAGAGGGGAAATCAGTCCACAAGTTGAAAATTGTTCTCTTGTCAAAAGTAACAAGAATGGGGCCGCGCAATGGTGATCCATCATCACTGAGCTCAGCTACTCTCCATACGCGACGGCTAGAATCGTTGACGTTATGGATTGCATAGTCACTATTTAATGTCACCGCGATTCCAACCTTTCGTGTGTTTTCTCTGCCGACGCGGTCAGTGCGCGAACGTCGAGTCTGAGCCCATTTGGGGTTAATACCCAAAACCCCGGCACCATTAGGCGACAAGGGCTAAAAGAAAGCGGAGCAGACCGGGCTAGGTGCCGGCAATTTTACCCAGCTGGAATGCATGAAAACTAGCGTAATCTTCATCGTCTTCGCGTATCTTCGGCGAAGTCCATGCCAGATACTCGGTCTCGAGAGACTTCGGAAGCCTCTCCTTCGACTCTGTGAGGGAGTAGAGCATCTCATGCAATGCGATCGTCGACTCTTCATCGATCGTCGAATAAAGATCCGCAACGAACTTTTCGCCAAGAATTACTGCTGCCCGTGTTGTCTTCCAGAAATCAAACAGAGTAAACGCAAGGCGCGTCTGTTGCTCATAGGAAGAAGTCGTTTCGGACATACCTAAAGCGTACCCTTCACACGCCCATTGTTGGATAAACGGAGGAAACTCAGTCTTTCTCGGTTTGCTATCACGCCGTTTGTGGCGGGGTGGTGGGGTGGCGCGGGTGAGGTTTCCCTTCTTTGGTCAGATAAAGTTTGCCCTCAGCGCTGTGAGATTGCCCCTCTTCGGTGCTTCGCCTCTTTTATGTGCGCTTCGCTCAGCAAAGTATCTGACAGAGTGTCATAATAATTGTGTGTATGGCATTCGTTCGTTGATCCACATCAAAGGTCGTTGAAGTATGAGCGCAGTAAACCAGAGTTCTGAAGCAGCGCCCACACGCCGTGACTGGATGGCTCTAGCAGTCCTCTCCATCGGTCTGGGGCTCATTGTCCTTGACGGCACAATCGTCGGAGTTGCTCTTCCCGTTATTATTGGGGACTTGCAGCTGAATATTACCGACGCGCAATGGGTAAACAGTCTCTATGCAGTCCTGCTCGCAGCGCTTCTGCTTTCGACGGGCAACTTGGCTGATAGGTGGGGGCGTAAAAAGGTATTCCTGATCGGTATCGTCGTGTTCGTAGCGGGAAGTTTCTTAGCTGCCCAATCCGAAACCGCGGGGGTTCTGATCTCGTCGCGCGCGGTCCAAGCATTGGGGGCGGCTTTCATTATGCCCTCAACGCTTTCAACGGTAAATGCGGTATTCCGTGGTCGATATAGGGCGGCGGCATTCGGTGTCTGGGGTGCTGTTATTTCCGGCGCTGCCGCAGTTGGTCCGCTTGCGGGTGGAGCGCTGACTCAGTGGGCCTCGTGGCCGTGGATCTTCCTGGTCAACCTTCCGATTGGTGCGCTGGTATTCGTCGCTGCACTGTTTACCGTGCCGAATACTCGGGGGAAGAGTGGGCGTCCCGGCATCGATGTTGATGGAGCCATGCTCAGTGCGATTGGCTTCGGAGCTCTTGTTTTCGCCGTTATCGAGGGTCCTGACCTTGGGTGGTGGACTCCGAAGGGTGAATTCAGCATCTTTGGGTGGAATTGGCCGACAACTGCAGCGCTTTCTCCCGTCCCTGTTGCCTTGGGAGTCGCAGTGATTGCGTTGGCCCTCTTCGTGATGTGGGAACACCATCGTGAGAAGGTTCAGCGCACAGCTCTTCTTCGCCTGGGCCTCTTCCTTCTGCCGACCTTTGCGTGGGGGAATGTGACTGCCGGAATGGTCGCGGTGGGAGAATTCGCGATCATTTTTGTTCTTCCCCTGTATCTCATCAACGCGCTTGGCTTGGACATCATGGGCGCGGGGCTCGTCCTTGCGGCGATGGCAGTTGGTGCGTTCTTGTCGGGTGCGTCTGCGCGATATCTTGCGGCGAGGTTCGGCGCTCCGGCGACAGTATTGATCGGGCTGGCTCTTGAAGTGATAGGCATTCTGGTTCTCGCACTTCTTGTGAGCCCGACGACCCCGGGGTGGGTGATTGGCGTGCCTCTGACCGTCTATGGTCTTGGACTTGGTCTTGCATCAGCGCAGTTGACGGGCACGGTACTTCGGGATATTCCTGTTCAATTCTCCGGTCAAGGATCGGCGACCCAGAGTACGGTCAGGCAGATTGGTTCGGCTTTGGGAACTGCTGTTGCGGGGGCCATGCTCTCCGTTTCACTGTCGATGTCTCTTCCTCAAGCGCTTGAAGACGCCGGACTGACAGGGGAGGCGTTCGATTCCATTGCCGAGGCAACGCGCTCGTCCGCTGGCGTCATGATCGTGCAACTGCGAGCTCAAGGCGATCACAGCGTCCTTGGCGATCAAACTGCTCTCACTGTGGAAGCGCTGACGAGGGGCTTGAGTGATGCCACAAGCTGGGCGCTCCTGGTCGCGAGCCTCTTCCTTGTCATCGGCTTTGTCGGTGTACTACGCCTACGCCGTGCGTCCATGATTTCTTCTGGCGACGAGGCAGGATGAGGCAGGCAGATTGAGCGGGTCTCCTTCTGGGAGCTGGCGCGTCCCATTATTAGGGATTCTGGTATTAGGGATTCTGGGTGCGCAAAAGTAAATACTGGAGTGGACCCCGTTATTGGACAGTTTGACGGTTGTGTTTGTGTCCTGAATTGAGGTGTTGGTGTATTTCGTTGGAGTTTGGTTGCGGGGAGCGGGAAAGTGCCACCTCCCACTCCTCTTTGTCAGGCTATGCGACCGGGTAGTGCCTCGTACATCACGTGACGCACCCCAGCGGAAACTCCTCGCGATAATTCCTATAGGCTCGAGATGAAGACCCCAGAACTTTCACTGGTGAAAGCTACATTGTCGGGGGTTATGTATTTGAGAGCCTAGGGATCCTTGAGCTTCCGCGACTGACGAATGACTGGTCTATGGATAACTCTTTGGAAACTTCGAAGGTGGAGTCGCCCCCGATTAGTGGAGTTGCGCGCATTTAAGCCATAAACCTGGTCTCGATAGGGACATTGACGCGGGTCTGTCGTAAACTAGGCGAGTTGTCATGCGCCCGAATTGGGTGCTCCCGCAAATTTGAAACGTTTTGGAGTGCACGCACGTGAAGAGCACCGTTGAGACTCTCGAACCCACCAAGGTTCGCCTGACCGTTGAGGTTCCCTACGAAGAACTGTCCGATGAGATGAACAAGGCCTACAAGGACATCTCCGGCCAGGTCTCCATCCCCGGTTTCCGTAAGGGCCACGTGCCACCTCGCATCATCGACCAGCGTTTCGGTCGCGCAGCCGTCATTGAGCAGGTCGTCAACGAGGTCCTGCCGGGTCACTACTCGGATGCAGTCGCAGAGCATTCGCTTCGCCCGATGCAGCAGCCGCAGGTCGAGGTCACCGAGATCCCGAACACCACCGGCGAACAGGGTGGGCAGCTGGTCTTCACCGCTGAGGTCCCGGTTGTGCCGGACTTCGAGCTCCCCGAATTCGACGAGAAGACCGTTGTCACCGTCGACACCACCGAGGTTACCGACGAAGACGTCCAGAAGGAACTCGACGAGCTCCGCTCTCGCTTCGCAACCCTGAAGACCATCAACCGCAAGGCCAAGACCGGCGATTACGCAACCATCGACATGGTTGCCACCATCAACGGTGAAGAGGTCGACTCGGTCGCAGACGTGTCCTATGAAATCGGCTCGGGCAACATGCTCAACGGTCAGGACAAGGCTCTGCGTGGCACCAAGGCGGGCGACGAGGTTTCCTTCACGTCCACCCTCAAGGGCGGCGACCACGAAGGTGAAGAAGCAGACGTCACCATCACCGTGAAGTCCATGAAGGCGCGCGAACTGCCGAAGGCAGACGACGACTTTGCTCAGATGGTTTCCGAATTTGACACCATTGACGAGCTCATGGAAGACCTGCGCACGCAGGCTGGCCAGTCAAAGACCTCGCAGCAGGCGCTACAGGCCCGCGACAATCTGATTACCGACCTCCTCGAAAAGGTTGAGATTCTTCTTCCTGAAGAGGTCATCGAACACGAGGTTTCGCGCCGCGTCTCCGAAGGTGCCAAGCCGAAAGAAAAGAAGGAAGCACGCGCGGCCGTCGAGCGCGAACTGCGTTCTGAACTCCTCTCTGAGGCAATCGCGAAGAAGTTCGATGTTCAGGTTTCCCAGCAGGAACTCATCGACTACGCGATCCAGATGTCGCAGAACCTCGGCATCGACATCAACCAGCTGTTCTCCTCCTCGCAACAGATGGCAGCAGTTGTCGCAGACCTCGGACGTTCCAAGGCTATGATCGAGGCCCTGCGTCAGGTCACCGTCAAGGACACCGAAGGCACGGTCGTTGACCTATCTGAGTTCTTCGGCGACGTTGCAGAGGAAGAAGCAGAAGCTGAAGAGGCAGAAGAGACCACTGAAGCCTGATTCAAGCATGCGCTAGCAACGCGCTAGTGAGTGTGGCCGGTACTTTCGGGTACCGGCCACATTGCGTTTGGTAGGCCTCATACTGCTATGAGCACTGCGCCTACAGCGAACAGAGGGGGATTGGCTGAGCCTTGTCCGCGTGAAACCGATAAGTTATACCCAGTGGGATCTGAAAGCGGATCCATTCGACCAAGGAGAATCCTCGTGAGCGACCAGGCTGTAATGGCAGGCGGTGGCGTGCAATCGCCGATGGGTCTGTCCGACTCCGTGTACCAGCGACTTCTTGCAGAACGCATTATTTGGCTGAACGGCGAGGTCCGTGATGAAAACGCCAACGCGATCTGCGCCCAGATGCTTCTGCTTGCCGCCGAAGATCCGGACCGCGACATCTACCTGTACATCAACAGCCCGGGTGGGTCGGTGACCGCAGGCATGGCAATTTACGACACTATGCAGTACATCAAGCCTGATGTTGTCACTGTTGCGATGGGCTTGGCTGCTTCGATGGGTCAGTTCCTGCTGACCGCGGGCGCGCCGGGCAAGCGTTTCATCACCCCGCATACTCGCGTCTTGCTCCACCAGCCTCTTGGTGGTGCCGGTGGTAGCGCCACTGAGATTCGTATTAACGCGGACCTGATTCTGAAAATGAAGAAGGAACTCGCCGAGATCACCGCTGAGCGCACCGGTAAGTCCGTTGAGCAGATCGAACTGGACGCGGACCGTGACAATTGGTTCTCGGCGTACGAGGCTCTGGAATACGGCTTCGTTGACAAGGTCATCGTGAACCCGCAGGAAATTAGCACGCTCGGCCAGGATGGAGAAAACTGATGAGCACCGCCCCATACTTTGAAGGTATCGCCCGTCAGATGCCGCAGGCTCGCTATGTTCTGCCGAACTTCGAAGAACGCACCGCTTATGGTTTCAAGCGCCAGGATCCCTACGCCAAGCTGTTCGAGGATCGCATTGTGTTCCTCGGCGTGCAGGTTGATGACGCCTCTGCTGACGACGTGATGGCGCAGCTTCTGGTTCTGGAAAGCCAGGACCCGGATTCGCTGATCACCATGTACATCAACAGCCCCGGTGGTTCCTTCACCGCGCTGACCGCAATCTACGACACGATGCAGTACATCAAGCCGCAGATCCAGACCGTGTGCCTTGGTCAGGCCGCATCGGCTGCAGCTGTTCTGCTGGCGGCCGGTTCGCCGGGCAGGCGCCTGGCACTGCCGAATGCTCGTGTTCTGATCCACCAGCCGGCCATGGAAGGCATGCAGGGGCAGGCGTCCGATATCCAGATCGTTGCTGACGAGATCGACCGTATGCGCGCGTGGCTGGAAGATACGCTCGCGCATCACTCGGGCATCCCGGTTGAGCAGGTTCGTCGCGACATCGAGCGCGACAAGATCCTGACCGCTACCCAGGCGAAAGAATACGGCCTGATCGACCAGGTTCTTCAGTCCCGCAAGGGCGCCTGAAAAGCGGTGAAGACGGCACCTCGTCACGCGCGTGACGAGGTGCCGTCTTCACCGCTCAGAGGGAGGGCGTCAGACGGCGTCGTCGCGGCCATCGACTCCGTATCGCGCGATGATGCGGAAGCTGAGGAGCTCTGCGACGACGACGGCGCTCGACACCACGGCGAGGGAACGGCTGAGGACATGCACCCTCCCCTCATCGGGACCGAAGAGCCAGACGAGGAAGGAGACCGCGAAGACGGTGAGACTGACGGCGAGCCCGAAACGGCGCGCAATCCGCCTGCGCTGCCAGGTGCGCAGCTCAGGCTCCTGAGCGGATTTCGGCTCTCGATCGTCTAGCACTTCGTGCTGACCCACACCATGAGGGCGTCGAAGCCGTACGCATAGATGAAGGCCACGACTGCGGCACCGGCCGCACCGGCGGCGAGCGCCGTAGCCAGAGCAGCCGACCAACCTGCGTGATGAACGAGAGTCACCACCCAGATTGCGTACGAGCACAACAAGGTCGAATTCGATGCGGCGAGCATCGGTGGGTGGGGGGCGTCGTCGTTCGGAAGGATGAGCGGCGATGGGGTCGCCGTGTCCTTCAGGGATACCAATTGAGCCGTGGAAATAGGCTCGATCGATGTCGGTGAGAATCCCGGCGGCGGGGGGAGGAGGACCTCGTCGCCGCCGGAGTAGGTCACCCGGAACAGACCTGATGAGGCATCGAACTCGGCTGTCACGCTCTGACCGTCAACTTCGATGGTGGCGTGACCGTTTCCAAGCGATTTCATCGTGAGGGGGTTGACGGGATCGGCAAGTTCGAAGTCTTCGATGCTCGCGATTGACAATAGTGGTGTCTGCGGTTGCGGAGAGGCTGCGAGGGATGAGGGTGTCATGAGGCTTGTGACGAGGAAGAGAGCGCAGGTGACAACTAGAGATTCGGTAATGAGGATCAGCTTCTTGTACACGGGTGCGCTCCACATCTGCTAGCTCCCATACAGTGTGACAACTCACAGTCTAGGGAAACTGCCATGCGCATCGCAATGCCTGGCTCATTGGAATTTCAGGAATTCGATCGGAACCGTCGAGGCGCCGCGGAGGATGCTCGAATGACGCCGCGCGCCAGATGGCGCACGGCGTCTGCCTGCTATAGGCTGAACCGCAAGGAAAGCGCCAGTCGGCGCTCACAATGAAGCGGAGGAACCGTGGCTCGACTGACCGACGGAGCTGAACTGCTCAAGTGCTCGTTCTGTGGAAAGAGCCAGAAGCAGGTGCGCAAGCTCATCGGCGGGTCCGGTGTCTACATCTGCGACGAGTGCATCGACCTCTGCAACGAAATCATCGCTGAGGAATTGGGCAAGGCTCCCGAAGAAACCTCGGAACTGCCCCTGCCGAAGCCGATTGAGATCAACGACTTCCTGAATTCGTGGGTGATCGGCCAGGATCGTGCGAAGCGTGCGCTGTCTGTCGCGGTCTACAACCACTACAAGCGTGTGAAGTCGCGTGACGCTGGACATGCGGAAGACATGCAGGGGACCAAGTCGAACATTCTGTTGCTTGGCCCCACGGGTACGGGCAAGACTCACTTGGCGCGTTCGCTGGCGCGTATGCTTGACGTTCCTTTCGCAATCGTTGACGCGACTGCGCTGACGGAAGCCGGCTACGTTGGTGAGGACGTCGAGAATATTCTTCTCCGTCTGATCCAGACCGCGGATGGTGACATTAAAAAGGCTGAACGAGGCATCATCTACGTCGACGAAATCGACAAGATTGGCCGTAAGGGCGAGAACGCCTCGATCACACGCGATGTTTCCGGCGAAGGTGTCCAGCAGGCTCTACTGAAGATTATTGAAGGCACGGTTGCTTCGGTGCCACCGCAGGGCGGACGCAAGCACCCGAACCAGCAGTTCCTGGAGATCGACACGTCGGGCATCCTGTTCATCGCAGCGGGAGCTTTCGCAGGCATTGAAGAGATCGTGAAGGCTCGCTTGGGTCAGCGTTCCACCGGTTTTGGTTCAGATCTGAAGTCTGCTGCCGAAATGGGTGACCTGTATAAGGAGATCACCCCAGAAGATCTGCACAAGTTCGGCATGATTCCAGAATTCATTGGTCGTCTGCCGATCCTGACGTCCACGCAAGAACTGACCGAAGAAGACCTCGTCCGCGTCCTGACCGAGCCGACGAACTCTCTAGTCCACCAGTACCAGCATCTTTTCGAGCTTGACGGCATTGATCTGGAGTTCACACACGAGGCGCTGCTCGAGGTTGCAGCCTTGGCAAACGAGCGTAAGACCGGTGCCCGTGGCCTGTCGTCGATCATGGAGAACACACTGTCTGACCTGATGTTTGAGCTGCCCAGTCGTGACGACGTGGGGCGCGTTGTGATTACGCGCGAGTACGTTCTTGGTGAAGGTGAACCTGAGCTTTACGTCGAGCGCGCTCATCAGATTCGCACCGCCTGAACCGGACGGGAAACTAATGGCAGAAGAAACGCAGATCAGCGCCCACACGTCCGGAGACGCTCTGATCGGAACAGGCATCCCTGCCGAGCTGGCTGACGCGCGTGGAACCATCGACAACATCGATGCTGCGCTCGTCCATATTCTTGCTGAGCGTTTCCGCTGTACCCAGCGAGTCGGACACATCAAAGCTCTCCATGATCTTCCGCCGGCTGACCCGGCACGTGAAGCACGACAGGTTGCGCGCCTGCGATCGCTCGCCGAAGAATCCGGCCTCGATCCCGACTTTGCGGAAAAGTTCCTTGCCTTCATGGTGAAGGAAGTTATTCGCCACCACGAAGACATCAAGGCCGAGTACGACGAGGGGGCGCGCCTCTAAAACGCGCGCCGGCATCCCTCAGGCCATTGCGGTGCTAGAGAATTTCGACCCCACGAATCGTCACCGCCGACACCCATTTGCGCGGAGGTGAATCGGGTCAGAGGCGGGGAATGTGCGAACGCCCCCGCCTCGTTTAGCCCTCTCAGGGTTGTTTGATGAAATTCTGCGCGGGCTCCCCGATAGTTTTCAGGTAGCTTTCAGGGTTGTGGACTGTAATCTATTCAGGCAGTGAGAACCATTGCTGATAAGCAGTCCTCAAGGAGTTTTTTGATGAAGAATCGCACGCAGACGCGCGCCCTTGCCGTCATCGCCGTCACCATGGCGACGGTCCTCAGCGCATGCGGATCGACCGGCTCGTCCACCTCGTCCGCGTCCAGCACCGAGAGCCAGAGCGCAACGGCCACCAACGCGGCCAGCAACGACCCCAATCTGCTGTTTGCTCAGTGCATGCGTGACAAGGGCTTCGACGTGCCCGACACAGGCCTGACGCCCGATCAGCTCAACGATCACTCCACCGCCTTCGACTCTGCCCTCAACGAGTGCATGATGAAGGTCTCCGGTCTGACCGGCGAGGACAACATCGCGAACGACCCCGCAGCGCGCGAGTCAATGGTCAAGGCAGCGCAGTGCCTGCGTGAGGCCGGATACGACGTCAAGGACCCGCAGGCCGGCGAAGGCATCAGCGTCAAGGACATCCCTGAGGATGTGCTCAACAAGTGCTTCCAGCAGTCAGGGGCCGCCAAGTGAAGCGTTCGCGAACCCTACGCCCCGCGGCACTCGCGATCCTGGCGATCGGCGCGCTGAGCCTGTCCGCCTGCTCGGGCACCAACACAGACGCCCAAGCCCCCCAGTCCTTTGACGGCGCGACGGAGACCATCACGAAGGGAGACCTGGTGGGGGAGACCACTGTCCAGGGAAACCTCCACTACGCTGACTCCTACACACTCAAGAGCGCCTTCGAAGGCGTTGTCACCTCCTTGCCCACGCCCGGCACGTCCCTCACCCAGGGATCGCACGTGTACACGGTCGCCGGCAACAACACGTACCTGCTCCACGGCTCTATCCCCGCCTGGCGCACGTTTGAGGAGGGCATGGGCAACGGCGAGGACGTCACCCAGCTGGAGACCGCGCTGTCCGAGCTCGGCTATTTCGAGGCCACCCCCGATGCTCACTTCGACTGGAACACGATCGTGGCGATCCAGAGGTGGCAAAAGGCCCTCAACCTGCCCCAGACCGGCTCGCTGCCGCTGGGCACCATCCTCTTTGCACCTGAGGACCTGCGTATTGGTGCGCTGAAGGCTCGCGTCGGCGACAACGCGACGATGGAGACGGACCTGTTCACGGCCTCGTCCTCGCGTCAGGTCATCTCTGCGAACCTGAAGCTCTCCGACCAGGCCCTCGGCGTCGTCGGAAACTCAGTGACCGTGCGCCTGCCCGGCTCCGCCACCACGACGACCGGGACGATTACCTCGGTCGAACCCCCGCGCGAAAAAGCCGGCGAGGAGGAAGCCGAAGAGACGACCAAGGAACGAATCATTCCGATCACCGTCACCCCCGATGACACCTCCGCCCTCGAAGGGCTCCAGGAGGCCTCGGTCTCCCTGGGCTTGACCTCCGAGACTCGCACAGACGTGCTGTCCGTGCCCCTCAGTGCGCTCGTGGCCCTAAGTGCCAACCAGTTCGGCGTCGAGGTCGTGGATGAGGCGGGCAAGATTCGTCGGGTCCCTGTCACCGTCGGCCTGTTCGCGGGAGACCGCGTCGAAGTGAGCGGCGACGAGATCGCCGAAGGCCAGCGCGTGGTGGTGCCCAACCGATGAGCCACATCCTGCAACTGACCGACGTGCACCGGTCCTTCGGCAGCCCGCCCGTGCACGCCTGTAACGGAGTATCCCTGGCCGTCGACGAGGGAGAGTTCGTCGCCATCGTCGGGCCGTCCGGCTCCGGAAAATCCACTCTGCTCAACCTCATCGGAACGCTCGACCGACCCACCTCGGGCAGCGTGTGCATCAACGGCACGGACGTGTCCTCCCTGCGTGACACGGAGCTGTCGGGAGTGCGATCGTCGCTGATCGGTTTCGTGTTCCAGCAGTTCCACCTGACGGCCGGCGTCTGCGCCCTCGACAACGTCGCA
Organism: Pauljensenia sp. OF14-1SRA; assembly: GCF_027694595.1. NCBI lineage: Bacteria > Bacillati > Actinomycetota > Actinomycetes > Actinomycetales > Actinomycetaceae > Pauljensenia > Pauljensenia sp. OF14-1SRA. The sequence continues at coordinate 11,718 of NZ_JAQEVQ010000008.1, forward strand.
GACGGACTGCTCTACCGGGGCGTGCCCCGTGCCAAGCGACGCGAAGCCGCACGTGAGGCTCTGACCCGCGTGGGCCTCGGACACCGCATGGACCACAAGCCCCACCAGATGTCGGGCGGTGAACGCCAGCGCGTCGCGATCGCTCGTGCCATCATCGGGCACCCGGCCCTACTGCTGGCCGACGAGCCCACCGGCAACCTCGACTCGCGCTCGGGCGCGTCCATCGTCGCCCTCCTGCGCGAGCTCAACGAAGCCGGCACCACCATCATTGTGATCACCCACGACAACGACCTGGCGGCCTCGCTGCCCAGGCAGATCGCCATCCGCGATGGTGAGATCGTCTCCGACTCTGCACACCCGGGAGGTGGCCTTGATGAGTGAGAAGAACTCAGGAACCGGCCGTTCCGCCCTGCGCTTTTCGGACGTCGCGCGCCTGGGCCTGACGGGCCTGCGTGCTCGCCCCATGCGCGCCGTGCTCTCGGCCCTGGGCATCGCGATCGGCATCGCGGCCATGGTTGGCGTCGTCGGCGTCTCCGCATCCTCGCAGGCCCGCCTGCAAGAACAGCTACGAGCACTGGGAACCAACATGTTGACGGCGCGCAGTGGCGCGGATCTGTCGGGAACGGACCTCATCCTGCCCGAGGACGCCGTGGGCCGCACTCTCATGATCCCGGGCGTCACCGACGCGGCCTCGACGTCGACGCTAAGCGGCGTCTCCGTGTACCGCTCGCGCCTGTCCGACCCGAACGCGACCGGCGGCATCATCACGATGGCGGCCGACACGAACCTCCTGAAGGTCGTATCCGGGACCATGAAGAAGGGGACATGGCTCAACGATGCCACCGCGAAGTACCCGGGCGTCGTCCTGGGCTCGAAAGCCGCGCAGTTGCTCGGCGTCGTCGAGCCGGGCACCCAGGTGTGGTTGGGTGGCATGTCGTTCACCGTCCTGGGCATCATGGATCCAGCACCCCTGGCCGAGGAACTTGATAACGCCGCCCTCATCGGCGTTGCCGCCGCGGGTACGTACTTCGACGCGGGTAAGACCCCCACGACGATCTATGAGCGCTCCTTAGAGGAACAGGTGGAGAATGTCCGCGAGCTCCTCGGACCGACGCTCGCCCCGCAGGGCGCCACCGGCCTGAAGGTCTCACGCCCCTCCGATGCACTGGCAGCCCAAAACGCAGCCGACCAGACGCTTACGACCCTGCTCGCCGGCGTCGGCTCGATCGCACTGCTCGTCGGTGGCATCGGCGTGGCCAACACAATGATCATTTCCGTCCTGGAACGTCGCAAGGAGATTGGCCTGCGCCGCTCGCTCGGCGCCAGGAGGGGACACATCACCGTGCAGTTCTTGGCCGAAGCCCTACTACTGTCCTTCCTCGGAGGACTCGCCGGATGCCTCATCGGCGCCGGCGTCACCTGGGGCATGTGTTACGCGTACGGTTGGCCGCCCACCCTGCACTGGTGGGTGATCGCCGCAGGCCTCGGCTCCACTCTCCTTATCGGCGCCGTCGCCGGGCTCTACCCCGCGATCCGAGCGGCCCGCACGCCACCCACAGCGGCGCTCGCCTCGCAGTAGGACGCCCACACAAGAAAGCCGTGGCCGGCTCGCCAATCCCGACACCGAGCGGGGAAGTGCGAGCCGGCCACGGCCTTGTTCATGGGCGCGTCAGTCCTGCACGGGACCGCCGTAGATCTCGTCGATGACGGAGGCAAGGCGGCGCGTGGCCTCCAGGCGCTTGATCTTGAGCGAGGGTGTGAGCAGGCCGTTTGCCTCCGTGAAGTCGGTTGTGAGGACCTTGATCTTGCGGATCGACTCGGCGCGCGAGACGTGCTTATTCGCCGAGGCCACCGCCTTCTCCAGGGAGGCCAGGACCTCGACGTTCGTGGCCGCCTCCGCCACACTCATCGGGGGCAGTGAGTGCGTGGCGAGCCAATCGGGCAGCATCTCCGCGTCCAGCGTGATGAGCGCGGCGATGAACGGCCTCTGGTCCCCCACGACTAGGACCTGGGAGATGAGGGGGTGGGAGCGCATCGGGTTTTCGAGGGCAGCCGGGGCGACGTTCTTGCCGCCCGCTGTCACGATGATCTCTTTCGCGCGGCCCGTGATGGACACGTAGCCGTCGCGGTCTAGGGACCCCAGGTCGCCCGTGCGGAACCAGCCGTCTTCGGTGAAGCAGGCGGCTGTCGCCTCGGGGTCGTTGTGGTAGTGCTGGAAGACGCTTGAGCCCTTGAGTAGGATCTCGCCCTCGTCGCTGATCTTGAAGGACATGGGTGGCAGGGCCGGGCCCACGGTGCCGATCTTGGACAGACGAGGCGTGTTGACCGAGACCGGGCCGACCGTCTCTGTCAAGCCGTAGCCCTCCAGAACGGGGATGCCGACGCCACGATAGAAGTGGGCGAGCCAAGTGGCCAGGGGCGCGCCGCCCGAGACGATGTAGTCTGCGTTGCCGCCCACCAGGCGGATGATCTGCTGGTAGACGAGCTTATCCGCCAGCGCGTGCTGAGCCTTGAGGGAGGCGCTGGGGCCTTCCTCGGTGTCGAGGGCACGCGAGTAGGCGATCGCGATCTTGGCGGCCCAGCGGAAGATCTTGCGCTTGGGGCCGGAAGCCTTCGTGTCCGCCGAGTTGTAGATCTTTTCCAGGACGCGCGGGACGACGAGGAGATAGCTCGGCTTGAAAGATGCCAGGTCGTTTAGCAGGTTCTTGATGTTGGAGGCGTGGCCAAGCACGCCGTTGCCACTGATCTGGAAGACCTGCAGGAAGCGGGCGAACACGTGGGCCAACGGTAGGAAGAGGAGTAGGCGTGAGTCTTTGCCGGCGGCGATCTCTGGCATCCACGAGTGGGCGTTCAGGCATAGGTTCGTGAAGTTCTCATGGGACAGGACTGTGCCCTTGGGCGTGCCCGTCGTGCCCGACGTGTAGACGATGGTTGCGATGTCGTCCTTGGTGAGGGCCTCTGAGCGGGCGAGGACGCGCTCGCGCGGGGTGGCCGAGCCCTCCGCGATGAGGGTCTCGATGGCCTCGGAGTCCAGGGAGAGCACGTGGGTGTTGTCTCGGTTTTCTCGCTCTGCTGCCGCGCGCACGATCTCTGCCATGGACACGGTTTCGGTGATGATGAGGTTGACGTCCGCGTCGACGAGGACGTGGGCGACCTGGTCGATGGAGCTGGTCTCGTAGATGGGTACGGGGACGAGGCCGGCCGCCCAGCACGCGAAGTCGAGGAGGGTCCACTCGTAGCGGGTGCGGCTCATAATTGCGACGCGGTCGCCGGGTTCGAGGCCTCGCGCGATGAGGCCGGCGGCGAGCGCGTGCACCTCATCGTAGAAGTCGCGCGCCGTGATGGAACGCCACGTGTCGCCGATACCGATCTTGCGCAGGATGAGGGGGCGGGTGGCACCGCGCTGCACGCGCTCTTTCAGCAGGTGGGGGATCGTCGTGTGATCGTCGATGCGCACTAGGACGGGGGCGTGCCACTCGAGGGCCTTGGTGGTCGTCTGCGCCTGCGTCGTCTTGTCGTCGTTGGACGAGGCCGGGGTTTCTTCGGCTCTCATGTCTGCTCCTTGGTCGCTGGGCGGTGTGCGCTGCGGGACGGAGCCAGCGACGCTACTACTGTTTTCCCTATCCTACGCGCCCGTAGAGTGGGGGAGGGGGACCGTCTTTAGGGGTGGGTGTCTTTGCCTTGGGTGGTGGAGTCGCGGATTTGTGGCTTTGATGCTGTGTATTTCGGGCATTAGCCCTGTCTTTCAACGGTGCGTAAAACGAGGGGCCGCCCGTGGTTTCCCACGGGCGGCCCCCAGCAGCCTAACGCTCAGCCCTTGCGCTTGGCAGGAGCCTCGCCCAGCTCGAAGGATTCGACGACGGCCTCGGTGGCCTCAGCGTCATCGGAGGCGGTCACGGTCAGGGCGTCCACGGCCTTTGAGGCGGCCTCCAGGTCACTCTTCACGGACTCCAGAGCCTCGACCTGAGTCTGCGGGGCACCCACTGTCACCGCCAGGAACGGCGTACGCGGCGACACCTTCGCCTCAGACTTCACGCGACGCAGGGCGATCAGAGCGGAGGACGCGGCCTCGAGCACCGAGGGATCGCCCTCGACGCCAGCCAGGTCAGCCACGACCGGCCACGGAGCGGTGTGCACGCTACCCTCGCGGTACCAGCTCCACACCTCTTCCGTCACGTACGGCAGATAGGGGGCGAGCAGACGCACGACGTTGTCGATAACGATCGCCAGAGCCGCGCGGGCGGACGCGGCCGAGGCCTCGTCCCACGCGCCATCACGGTTGTAAGCGCGCTCTTTGACCAGCTCCAGGTAGTCGTCGCAGAACGTCCAGAAGAACGACTCCGTGACCTCGAGCGCGCGAGAGTGCTCGTAGGACGCTAGGGCAGCCGAGGCCTCGTCGATGACGGAGGCGAGTGTCGCTAGCACCGAACGATCCAGTGGCACCGTCACCAGCGCCGGATCCAGATCAATCGCCGCGCCCTCACCACCCATGGTCAGAGCAAACTTCGAAGCATTCAGAACCTTGATTGCCAGACGACGACCGATCTTCATCTGCGCTTCATCGAAGATCGCATCCAAGCCCAGTCGAGCGGACGTCGCCCAGTAGCGAACCGCGTCCGAACCGTACTTTTCAAGCAGACCCATCGGGGTGACCACGTTACCCTTGGATTTCGACATCTTCTTATGGTCAGGATCAAGGATCCAGCCCGAGATACCAGCGTGCTTCCACGGAAGTTCACCGAACTCGAGGTTTGCGCGAACAACGGTCGAGAACAGCCAGGTACGAATGATGTCTTGACCCTGAGGGCGCAGATCCATCGGGTACGTACGGCTGAACAGATCCTCGTCCTCGAGCCAACCACATGCCAGCTGCGGGGATAGTGACGACGTTGCCCACGTGTCCATGATGTCCAGTTCTCCCACGAAACCGCCGGCAACGCCACGCTGGGCTTCCGTGTATCCAGCCGGAACATCAGACGAAGGATCGACGGGCAGTTCGTCTTCAGTCGGCGTAATGATCTGGTTGTAATCGACCTCGCCGGCCTCGTTCACCTTGTACCACAGCGGGAACGGAACACCGAAGAAACGCTGGCGGGAAACCAGCCAATCATTGTTCAGGCCAGTCACCCAGTTTTCGTAGCGTACACGCATGAAATCGGGGTGGAATGCCAGCTCGCGACCGCGACCAACCAGCTCTTCGTTCAGATCCTTACCTGACGCCGGGTTCGTCCACGGCTTGCCCCCGTTACGGATGTACCACTGGCGCGAGGTCACGATTTCGAGCGGCTTATCGCCCTTCTCGAAGAAGTTCGTCTGACGCATCGTCTTCGTCGGCTCACCATGCATCTCGCCGGACTTAGCGAGCATCGCAACCAGGGTCTCGCGTGCGGAGAACGTCGTCTTACCGGCGATCGCCTCGAATGCTGCGATACCTTCAGCGGACGTGATCCACTCGGGCGTTTCAGCGATGATACGGCCATCCTTACGCAGGATCGCGCGCAGAGGAAGGTTGAGGTCACGCCACCAGTCGATATCCGTGGTGTCACCGAAGGTACAGCACATGGCGATACCAGCACCCTTATCCATCTCGGCCTGTGGATGAGGAAGAACAGGAACCTCAACACCGAAGACGGGGGAGGCAACGGTCGTGCCGAACAATGGCTTGTAACGCTCATCATCCGGGTGAGCAATAAGGGCAACACACGCGCCGAGCAACTCCGGACGAGTTGTCTCGATGCAGACGTCCACGCCGTTCTCCACGGGAGCACCGGCAGCGACAGCCTTCGCGGCAGCATCAGCATCCGTCAGGTGGAACGCCAGACGGTGGTAGAAGCCCGGGTATTCACGCGACTCAAGCTCAGCCTGAGCAACAGCGGTCTGGAACGTAATGTCCCAAAGGCCGGGAGCCTCGCTCTGGTAGGCCTCACCGCGAGCCAAGTTGCGCAGGAACGCAGCCTGAGCGACCTTGCGGGCGCGCTTACCGATCGTCTGGTAATGCTGTTTCCAATCCACGGACAGACCAAGGTAGCGCCACAGTGCCTCGAACTGTGCCTCATCTTCAACCGTCAGGCGTTCGCAGAGCTCAACGAAATTCTTACGCGAAATCGGTTTTTGATCACGAGCCTTGATCGACTTACCTTCGCCACCCTCATGCGGGGGAACAAAGTCAGGATCGTAGGGGAGCGTCGGATCAACGCGAACACCAAAGTAGTTCTGCACGCGACGTTCAGTCGGCAGGCCGTTGTCATCCCACCCCATCGGGTAGAAAACGGACTTACCCATCATGCGCTGGTAACGCGCAATAACGTCAGTGTGGGTGTAGGAGAACACGTGTCCAACGTGAAGAGAACCCGAAACCGTGGGCGGCGGAGTGTCAATCGAGTACACCTGCTCGCGCGTTGCCGTACGATCGAAATCGTAGGTACCTGCGTTCTCCCAGCTCTCACCCCACTTGTGTTCCAAACCTTCAGCGCCAACACGGTCAGGAACCGTCGGGGCTACAACAGAAGTCGGGGTCGAAAGACGGCCACCCATATCAATATTCTCCATCCGAGTCGTGGACATGTACCCCACTAGAGTAGTGGGATTTCAGGGGGAAAACCAAACGTGCACATCGGGTATTCGCGACCTTTCCACCCCTGGCGATCAATCAACGAGGCCCGGGTAGGAACCTCGTCAATGAAACACAAAAAGGCTGGCTACGAAGTCTCCTTCGTAGCCAGCCACGCGAGTGTGAAATCCTCAATCAGAGAACAACAGCAGCAATCCAACCGCCGATGAGCAACGGAATGTTGAAGTGCAGGAACGTGGGGATCACAGTGTCCCGCATGTGGTCGTGCTGACCATCAACATTCAGACCGGTTGTGGGGCCAAGGGTTGAGTCAGAGGCAGGCGAACCAGCATCACCCAAGGCGCCCGCAGTACCGATCAAAGCGACCGTCGCAACAGGGGAGAAACCGAGCGTCGCACAGAGCGGAACGTAGATCGCAGAAATAATCGGCAGGGTCGAGAACGACGAACCAATGCCCATCGTGATGATCAAACCAACAAGTAACATCGCGAACGCTGCGATGACTTTGGAACCGGCGAAAAGATCAGCGGTCTGCTGAACCAACGGTTCAATTGCGCCGGATTCGTTGAGTACTGAGGCGTATCCCTGAGCGGTGATCATGATCAGACCAATCAGGGACATCATCTTCATGCCACCAGAGAAAACGTCATCAGCTTTCTGCCACGGAACAACGCGCATAAACAGCAGGATGCAGAGGCCAACAAGCGCCCCCACAAGCAATGGGTCAGCAGCAGAATCAACCAGCGTCAACCCGGTCTGAATAACAAAGCAGACGATGATTGCAAACAGCGCAGCCCACACCTTACGAGGCTCAATTGTTTCGATCTTGCGCGTGTATTCGCTAGTAGTGGGCTTGTACTCACGTGACTTCCCATAGGAGAAGAACGCGATGATCAAACCAACAAGCATCGAAAGAGCGGGGATACCCATTGCGACAACCGGGTTCACACCAGTGAGGTTCATCCCAGCTTTTTCAATGTTCGCAAACAGAATGTCATGCAGGTAAATACGACCGAAACCAATCGGCAGGAACATGTAGGTGGTGATAATACCGAACGTGATCGCCGATGCAACAAGACGACGATCCATCTTCAACGTGTTCATCACGCCAAGAATTGGCGGGATTAGAAGCGGGATAAACGCAATGTGAATCGGGATCAGGTTCTGACTCATGATGCCCATGGCAACAACACCCGCAACGATGCTCCATTTCGTCACGGAACGAATGCGTTCACCTCGAGAAGGGTCAGCGCTCTTCATCTTCGAAACAAGCCAGTCGGCAAGCAATTGAGGCAGGCCGGAATGCGCAACCGCCATGGCGAAGGCGCCAAGCAAAGCATAGGAAAGCGCGATCTTCGCGCCACCAGCTAGGCCATCCTGGAAGGCAACCATCGTGCCTTCAATGCCCATATGTGCGGTCAGACCCGCAACCAGAGCAGCAATGAACAGGGAGATAACGACATGCACACGCGCAATCGAAAGCGCGAGCATGATGATGACTGAAATGACAACAGCATTCATTGGGAGATGGGATTTTCTTAGTCGGGTTCGCGCAACTGGAAGTGATTACGCGCAGGACAGACAAAGATCAGGAAGACACTTCCTGATCGCGTGCAATGGCAGCGTCGACAGCTGTAACAAGTGCGGGGGACAGACCGGTGTTTTCAGCGGCCAGCAGACCGGCAATCGTGGTGCCACTGGGCGAGCAGACCGAATCAATAAGCTGGGCAGCATTCACACCGCGTTCTTGGCTTGCAAGAAGCAGATCCGCTGAGCCAGCAACAGCTTGGGCGGCAATCAAGGTGGCAGAAGACTTCGTCAACCCATGTTTCACGCCGGCTCGGGCAAGCGTCTCAATAATCTGGAAAACCCACGCGGGCGAGCAACTTGCCAACGCCATAAACGCAGGGAATTCTTTCTCGCTGATTCGCACGGTACGCCCGACAGCGCCGAGCAGGCGTTCGGTTGCTCCAAGCTGAGCCTCGGTTGCATCCTGAGAGCAGATTGCGCTCATTGACTGGCCAACCTGTGCATTGACATTCGGCATCACGCGGATCAACGGAACCGCTGCGCCGAAATCGTGGAGCATCGAATCAAGGGTGCGACCGGCAGCCAAAGAAACAACGGCCATATCTGGACGCTCGCGAACGATATGAGCGATCTGTGCGATCACTTCAGGCTGAATATGAGGTTTCACCCCAAGGACAAGCAGATCAACCTGATGAGCGAGCGAACCATTGGATGAAGCAACCTGCCCACCAACTTCGCGGGCAAGCGCCGGAGCATGGACACCATTCGCGTCAGTGAAAAGGAAATCAGCTCCGTTCATTCCAGCGGCAACCGCACCGCGTGCAATTGCGGCGACCATTGAACCGGCTCCAATAAATCCGATGCGCATGTCGATTCCTCTTTCAGGCTCTGCTTGATGAAGAAGCATCTCGCAGTGGATAAAGCGAATTGCTCGCCACTGCTGTGTTCCTTAAGCCCTTAGCCTAGTTGGAATAGGCCGTAGCGTGCGCGCCTGTCCGATTTGGAGCCCTACTCAAAGTCAGCGTTTGTCGCTCCCTGACGCAAGCCGGTGCCCACATGGATGTCGGCGCAATCGGAGTTGGGCGACCTGATTCATTGAGAACCGTGACACCTGCTTGTCCGGTACCACGATGTGTCAGAACCTCGTCCAATGCCAAAGGCGTTTCGGGGAATGTCTGAGCTTGACGTTCTGCCTTTCATCCTCAAGGAGAACGAGGCCGGGTGGCGTGACTCACGCCAACCTGTTGATAGCCGGATAAGTTATCCACAGTTTTCTCATTACGTAGGTACGTGAGGAGGTATTGCTTCTTAGTGTGTGCGCATGAATGTCACGAATCGTCTGAATGTCGCTCGTCTGACCGAGGCAGTGTTTGAGCCTGAAGATGAGGATCCGCTCGATGAGCCACGTCCCGAGTGGAAGGTGCGTCTGCTCCCGTCGGTTCAATCGATGATGCTACTGGGAGTCGTTGTTCTTCTTGTTGCGGGGATCGGCGTGTGGAAAACAACCACGGCATCGTCGGCGAAACAGATGAATGACGGTGGAGACTACGCCAGCACTGAGTCTGCGCAGTCGATTCAGGTAGCGTCATCCGCCGGCCAATCCGCGTCGCTTCCGGCACCTCAACAGAGCATAGAACAGGTCACCGTTTATGTGACGGGAGCGGTCAATTCCCCGTCCCTAGTGACCCTAGAAATGGGCAAACGGGTCGCTGACGCACTCGAAGAAGCGGGCGGAGTGGCAGAAGATGCCGATGTTGAACAAGTAAATTTAGCGCGCCCACTGGTGGACGGGGAACATATTGTGATTCCTCGGCTGGGCGAGGTCGCACACACACCTTCTGATTCCTCGTCGCCGACCGCATCAACAACTGGGAGCTCATGTATTGACCTGAATACGGCCGATGTTGGTGCTCTCGAGCAGTTAGATGGCGTTGGTCCGGCACTTGCCCGGCGAATCAAAGAGTTCCGAGACCAATCCGGCCCGTTCCAATCGGTGGATGACGTTGATGCGGTGCCGGGGATAGGACCAGCACTACTAGAGAAGATCCGTTCTCGGGTGTGTCAATGAAACCGCCACCGACAATGCATGATTGGCGTCTTGCCCCCGTGGCGGTGGCAGTCTGGTGCGGTGCCCTCTTCGGAACGAAAACGGACAGCAACACGGCCGTAACTGCTGTTGCGGGCGCTACAAGCCTGGGGTGCGTGTGGATGCTGGCATCGTTGAATGCGGTTCAGCCACGCCAAGGGCGTCACAACCTGATCCCATTTGGTTCCCTGCGAGCCCTGCTAGCACTGGTTAGTTTTGCCACTGTTGTGGCCGTGTGTTTGGGAGCGGTCGCTCACAACAGTGCACGGCGCACCGAGGTCTTCCAAGCGGCTCAAACTGGATCGCTGATCACGATACGTGGCGAACTAGAAGATGATCCATCTGAAGTCTCAGGGCAGTTTTCGTCAAATTCGCAGATCGTTTCCCTTCGCGTGACACACGCAGGCACACAATCGATGCGACCAACTAGCCCTATCAAAGTGCGACTAACAGGAAGCCACTGGCCCTCTCTCTATCGTGGGGACACAGTTGAAACTAGGGGAGTGATCGACACTGAGTTCAGCGCGCATCTTCCTTGGGCAGGAATCATTCACACCTCGAAACTGAAATGTGTTGCTAGGCCACAAGGGTGGCGAGCTGCGGTGCGAAGAATTCGCACCGGCCTCGTCGATCTGGTTGCTGACTTGGAACCTCAAGCGCAAGCTTTGGTTCCGGGAATGGCAATCGGTGATGACTCTGCTATGACGAAAGAACTGAAGGAAGCTTTTCGCCGGACCTCACTGTCGCATTTAACTGCAGTCTCCGGCTCGCATTTGGCGATCATCATGGGAGTTGCCGCCCTCGTCCTACGAGGCCGCACACGTTTTCGTCTGTTCGGAATCGCAGCAATTCTGACCATCGTGGTTGCAATAGTTGGGGCAACGCCTGCAGTAATGCGAGCGGTACTCACCTCGGCGTTGGGGATTGGGGCAGAGTTTAGCGGTAGGGGAAAACAAGGGGTGACGACGTTAAGCGCAGTCACCATCGGATCAATCCTGTTCAACCCGTGGGTCGCAAGTAACTTCGGTTTTTCACTCTCCGTAGCGGCGACCTTTGGAGTTGTTGTGATCGCTCGGCGCCTCCTCGATTATCGGCGCAGAAGAATCCGCTCAGATACACGCATCGGCAAAACAATTGGCATCGCGATTGACTACTTGGCAATCCCAGTCAGTTGCTATGTGATGACTTTCCCCATCCTGCTTCTTGCCAACCCACGCGTCCCGGTATACGGCATACCGGCGAATGTTATGGCGTCGGTAGCGGTTGCGCCGGCGACATTGCTGGCGATCGCGGCAACATGCCTGCTTGGAGTCTCTCCTTGGCTCGCTCACGCGTGTGCGCAAGGATCAGCGTTCTTCACGCGGTGGATTACGAACGTTGCTTTCTTCTTTGCACACCTTCCAGGGGCTAGTCATCAGCTTTCGCACCGTGATGTGATCGTCGCTAGCATTGTGAGCGCGACACTGGTGCTCTACTGGAAGCGTGCACTCGTCATCCCCCTACTACGTAGAGTGCAAACGCATGTGTACATGGAACGTGTCAGACTTATAGGGCGTGCGAAGAAAGAGAGGTAATCAATGGGTAGTCGGGGAACTAAACCGTCAGCTCCGGTTGCTATTGAACTGGCTCCTATTGTCCTGATTAAGGGCAAAGAAGGGCTGCTGATCGATCGCGCTCTTGATTCTCTGCGCTCGCAGGCGCGTTCTGCAGATCCAAACCTTGAACGCACAGACCTGAACGCTGCCACCTATCAGGCGGGTCAACTGGACATGATTGCCTCGCCATCACTGTTTGGTGAAAGCCGACTGGTGATCATTCGTGACCTTGAAACGATGAGCGACGCTCTTGCCAACGACCTCTTGACCTATATTGCGGCCCCTGCCTTCGATGTGTGGCTTCTTCTGGTTCACCCCGGCGGAAACGCAAAGGGAAAAAAGGTCACCGATGCTATCGCAAAAGCTAAATTCCCCGTTATCCCCGCAGAAATCATTAAATCTGACCGAGACAAGCTTGAGCTGATCCGCTCTGATGTTCGCCGTGCTCATCGTCAGATGGATCGTGATGCGATGCAAGCGATCGTTGACGCGCTTGGCTCCGACCTGCGCGAAATGGCGGCCGCAGTTGCCCAGCTTCTCTCTGACTGCGAAGGCATAATCACGCTAGAGGACGTGCGTCGCTACCACGCGGGACGCATTGAAGCCAGCGGATTCGAAGTAGCCGATGCGGCCATCGCTGGTGAAACATCGCGAGCCCTCACCCTTGTACGGCACGCGTTCGCTACGGGTGTTGAACCTCAACAGCTTGTCGCCGCCCTGGCAATCAAGATCCGACAGATGGCGAAAGTATCTGCCTCATCAAGCGGACGCGGAGTCAACGTGGGAATGCAACCGTGGCAGGTGAATATCGTGCGTAGCCAGTTGCGGGGGTGGAACGATCGTTCGCTCGCAGGTGCTATCCAAGCGGTTGGACTTGCAGACAGTGAAACAAAAGGCTTGTCCCGCGACCCGCGCTACGCAGTTGAAAAGGTCATTACGACGATCTGCCGGTTGCATCGAAGGCGTTAAACTAAAGCTCGCGGGTGAACGGGTTATCCTACACGTCCGTCCGTTGCCTGATGAACACGTCGTATAAAAACACTTTGGGGTCGCATCTAACGTGGATGCGACCCCAAAGGTGAAGAATTAGCGATCAGCCGAGCGAAGAAACTCGCTTTGCAAGCTTGGACTTGCGGTTAGCGGCCTGGTTCTTGTGGATAACACCCTTGGAAACAGCCTTATCCAGCTTGCGGGAAGCGGTCTTGAGGGACTCGATTGCGAGCTCCTTGTCTCCTGCTTCAACAGCTTCGCGGGTCTTGCGAACGAGCGTCTTGAGCTCGGACTTCACAGACTGGTTACGAAGACGACGCTTCTCGTTGGTGCGGATCCGCTTGATCTGAGACTTAATGTTCGCCACAGTCGGAAAACTCCTTGCTTGAAGTGATTACAGGGTCGGTGAGGGCTGTGTCAGAACCGGGACTGGGACGTGGGGACATCCGCAAACGGTTCGGACCAGACCCCCTGCCCGACCAGGCCGGGAGTCCGACTAACAACGTTACCAGCGCGATACGCCGAGCGCTATTTTCTTAGCGGAAAGTGGGCGTGAATGCGCTCACTAAACGCGCTTATGCGTGTGCTTCAAAGCCTCAGAAATCTCAACCTCGTCAATGCCACTGTCGCGAGTGGTAGACGAAGCATACGAAGAATGGGACTTCTTCGATCCTGAGCCGGACTTTCGTGAAGTGCTCGTACGACGGTGCGAAGTTATCCACACAGTGCACACCCCCTGAGTTATCCACAATTTGCCACTGGGAAGATGGCGCACTTTTCATCGAAGGCAGATAGTGGGTGCACCAATTACCAATGCGTACAAGGAGGAACGCGATCATGGCACTTCAGTTCACGTCTGCCACCCCTATCGACGAGGCAGGGAATCCCGCCGATTCGCATGCCCCTGACTGGGGTGGGAGTGGCACGGGTTTTTCGCACATGCGTGTGCGCGAGCGTATGGAGGAGGCACTCCAATCAGACTCGGGCGAGGTGATCGCAAAGATTGAGGAGCTGGTCAAGGACGAATCAGTTGATGTGCGCGAGCGATTGACGATTGCTCGGGCACTTGTTGATTGGTATGCGCTCAATGACCAAGCAACCGACTGTCTTCGCCTGGCACGTATCGCTACCGAAATCGGACTGAACAACCTGGGACCGTTGGATGAGGATGTGTTGGTTGCCCGTAATTCTGAGCTTTACTGGCAGGCGACGCTGGGAAAATACCACAATATCGATAAGAACTACCGGATTCTGATTCGCGATGTTGAGCATGTCCTGGGGAACCACAGCGAGCTCGCGTGGGCGGTGCGAACAAATTCCGCGATGCCCGCTAAAGCTAGGGGCGACTTTACAAAGGCCGTTTCAATTTATCGGCGCGTTGTGCGCGATATGGGTACGTGCTTGGCCGAAGACGACTCGCTGGCGATGAGTGCGCAAGACAACTTGGCTGAAGCCTTGGTGCTGGCTGATAAGTACGACTCTGCACTAAAAATTTATCGAAGCCTGCATGGGATCTCAAAGAAGAAGTGGGGGCTTCAAGACGGAAGAACTCTTCGCCTACGCGGGGAGATTGCTCGAACAAAATTCTTGCTGGGGCGCAGAAAACAGGCGATGAAAGAGTGGAAGCAGACGTTCGCTGACTGCCTAGAGGTCCTTGGGGCGCATAATCCGCTGACACTTGAGATTCATTGTGTTCTTCTTGCTGCGTCGATTGATATGGATGATTCGCAGGCGGTTATCGAACTTTCAGAGATGCTCGTCAATGATCCCCCCGAGGAATTGGAAGGAGAAGAGATCGAAAGCTTCCGCCAGATTAGTGAAAGCTATCGTCAGATCGGAGCGATGGAAGGTGAAGAGTAGGGATGCAGCGCAGTTCTTTTATAGGGAAGAACGTGATGTGCGCGAGGTCGCGCGCTCATAGTTGGCACTTGGGGGCGCGTTAATGGGACGATAAAGGGGAATATCTATTGGAGGTACCGTGCCAATCCCTACGCCCGCACAAGTGGAAATGATTCGTCCTGCTCACACCGAGCAGTCACGCCTGCGAAACTTCTGCATCATCGCGCACATTGACCACGGTAAATCCACGCTTGCTGACCGCATGTTGCAGTTGACCGGCATTGTTGAGCAGCGTGATATGCGCGCTCAGTACCTCGATCGTATGGATATTGAGCGTGAGCGTGGCATCACCATTAAGTCTCAGGCTGTTCGTATGCCGTGGACACGAGATGGCCAGGCGTACGCGCTCAATATGATCGATACGCCCGGTCATGTTGACTTCACCTACGAGGTCTCTCGATCGCTTGCAGCGTGTGAAGGCGCGGTTCTTCTGATTGATGCTGCGCAGGGTATTGAAGCACAGACTCTGGCAAATCTTTACCTCGCTCTGGAAAACGATCTTGCGATCATTCCCGTTTTGAACAAGATCGATCTGCCCGGTGCTCAGCCTGAAAAGTATGCTGCCGAGGTTGCTCAGCTGATTGGATGCGATGAATCCGAGGTCCTGAAAGTGTCGGGTAAGACCGGTGAAGGCGTTGCCGAGTTGCTGGATCGTATCGTCGAAGTCGTTCCCGCTCCGAATGGCAACCCAGACGGTGCAACCCGAGCCATGATTTTCGACTCCGTCTACGACACCTACCGCGGTGTGGTGACCTATGTTCGTGTCGTTGATGGTGCCCTGTCCACGCGCCAGCGCGTCAAGATGATGTCGACCGGCGCGACCCACGAACTGCTTGAAATCGGTGTGATTTCGCCAGAACCGATGCCCAGCGAAGGTATTGCCGCCGGCGAAGTAGGCTACCTCATCACGGGCGTGAAAGACGTGCGTCAGTCGCGCGTCGGCGACACGGTGACATTGAACGTTCGAGGCGCTGAGGAACCGCTGTCCGGATACAAGGATCCGCGTCCGATGGTCTTCTCCGGTATCTACCCGGTTGACGGTTCGGACTTCCCTGATCTGCGAGATGCCCTTGAACGTCTTCAGCTCAATGACGCAGCGCTCACCTTCGAACCTGAATCGTCGGCAGCCCTCGGCTTTGGGTTCCGTTGTGGCTTCTTGGGCCTGTTGCACCTCGAAATCATCCGGGAGCGATTGGAACGCGAATTCGGACTCGACTTGATCGCAACAGCGCCGAACGTTGTCTACACGGTCGTTGCAGAAGACGGAAGCGAGATCATCGTTGAAAACCCAGCGATGTTCCCCGAAGGGAAGATCTTAGAGGTTCGCGAGCCTCTTGTTGAAGCAACAATCCTGACGCCGACTGATTTCACCGGCACGATCATGGAACTCTGCCAGGATCGTCGCGGAACCATGAAGGGCATGGACTACCTGTCCGAAGAACGCGTCGAGCTCCACTACACCTTGCCTATGGCAGAAATCGTGTTCGACTTCTTCGATCAGTTGAAGTCGCGCACTCGCGGATACGCCTCGCTTGATTACCAGGAGAAGGGTGAGCAGAGTGCCGATCTGGTGAAGGTCGATATTTTGCTCAACGGTGACCGCGTTGACGCGTTCAGCGCGATTGTTCACCGCGATGCTGCATATGCGTACGGTCAGCGGATGACGAAGCGTTTGAAGGAACTGATCCCCCGCCAGCAGTTCGAAATCCCTGTTCAAGCAGCAGTGGGTGCACGCGTTATTGCTCGCGAAACGATCAAGGCACTGCGTAAGGACATGCTGGCTAAGTGCTACGGCGGTGACATTACGCGTAAGCGCAAGCTGCTTGAAAAGCAGAAGGAAGGCAAGAAGCGCATGAAGTCCATCGGTCGCGTGGACGTGCCACAGGAAGCCTTCATCGCAGCCCTGACATCGGATGTTCCAACCGGAAAGAAGTGATTGTGGCGGATCGCCCCAGCTATCGCTCAGGAGAGGCTCCCGAAGGGGAAGTCTTCTTCGCGCGGACCAAGTCGTTTACACGTCGTAGTCGTGAGCTCCCGCTGAATCTCCAGCGAACCTGGGATACTCACGCGTCGAAGTATGTGATCGAACCTGAGCGGGGGATCGGCTATACGACTGTCGCCGATACTTTCCGCTTGGATCCGGTTCAACTTTTCGCTCGCAAGGCCCCTCTGACTGTTGAAATCGGATCGGGCACAGGCGAACAGATCGTTGAAGCGGCTCGCACGCACCCTGAACGTGATTACTTGGCATTTGAAGTGTGGGTGCCCGGTATCGCGAAGCTGATCTCCAAAGCCGTTGAGGCTGGAGTAACGAATGTTCGTGTGATCGAAGCCGATGCTCAGCAGGCATTCCCGATTGTTTTCGCCGACTCAGCCGCTAACGAGGTTTGGACATTCTTCCCCGATCCGTGGAGGAAGTCGCGTCACCATAAGCGTCGTCTTGTGTCCCCCGAGTTTGCTCTCGAGGTTGCACGAGTCCTCGCTGATGGCGGTATCTGGCGACTTGCAACCGACTGGGACAACTACGCGTGGCAGATGCGCGACGTAGTAGAGGGATGCCCGCTGTTCGCTAATCCCTACGAAGGCGAGCGCCCCGACGAATCCGATGAACAGCCGACTCGCGGTGGTTTTGCCCCTCGCTTTGCAGGTCGCATTGTCACGCACTTTGAAACCCGGGGCCTTGACGCAGGTCGTGTTGCCCACGATGTTGTCGGAGTTCGTTTGCCTCGTGAAACCACTCATGCGCGTACGACCCAGGGTGAAAACACTTCCGATCAGGCGGAATAAGGAGCTGGCTGTTGCCTCCGGTCCAACCCGATGGAATTGAATGGCCGAAAGATGGCCATCTTGATTCAGCAATAGCTGAAGTTGACCAAGGGCGTCCGTTTTCGCTCTACGTGCACGTTCCGTTCTGCACGGTTCGATGCGGATACTGCGACTTCAACACGTACACAACAGGATTCGGTGTGGGGGCAGAGCCTGGCTCATACGCACGCTCCATTGAAGCCGAAGCACAATTCGGTAGGCGCGGCCTCGTGAATGCCGGATTTGAACCGCGACCAGCTGAAACTGTCTTCATCGGTGGTGGAACGCCCACTCTTCTTGACACCGACGAAGTGGCACACATCCTCGATAGCCTGCGAAATCATTTTGGGATCGCACAGCAAGCCGAGGTCACGATTGAAGCGAACCCCGATTCAATCGACGCCAAGGGGCTGCTCAAGTTAAAGGAGGCGGGCGTCACTCGGGTTTCTTTCGGAATGCAGTCAGCAGTACCTCAGGTGCTTGCAACGTTGGACCGCACGCACAATCCCCAGAAAGTCCCCTCTGTCGTCCAAGCCGCGCGCGATGCTGGCTTGGACGTGTCCGTCGACCTGATCTATGGGGCGCCGGGGGAGAGCATCGATGATTGGCATCGGTCGTTGGATGCTGCGGTCGCTCTGGAAACGGATCACATTAGTGCGTATGCGCTGGTGATCGAAGAGGGCACAAAAATGGGCGCGCAGGTCGCTCGCGGTGAGTTGCCCATGCCGGACCCGGACGACGAAGCAATCAAATACGAACTCGCTGACCAGGTCCTTACTGACGCGGGCTTCAAATGGTACGAAATTTCGAATTTTGCGCGCCCGGACGTAAACGAAGCTGGCGTGGAACCGACCGAACTACGTCACGCAAGCCGACATAACCTAGCCTACTGGCGTGACTGGGACTGGTGGGGGCTAGGACCCGGCGCGCACTCGCACGTGGGACGTTACCGCTGGTGGAACGTCAAACACCCGGCCGCCTACGCGGGGCGCGTGCAAGCGGGAGTTTCTCCGGCGCTCGCGGGCGAAATACTTCAGTCCGATGCTCGAGCACTGGAGAAAGTCATGCTCGCCGTGCGCACCTCCGAAGGCATACGCACGTCGGATGTCATCAATATCCACGCGTTGCCAGGCTTGATCGCAGACCAGCTGATCGACGGAGTAAATGCGCTGAAAGGGCGGGTCGTTCTGACGCTGAAAGGGCGACTTCTCGCCGATTATGTGACCCGCGAACTCATGGGATTCTGACCTTCATCTCTCGTTGCCACTGCATTCCTATAGGGGTGCCTCTATCCTTGAAAGGGAGCGCGGTCATTACTGGCCGCAGATGATCCGTCAATAGGAGGGCACGATGAGCCAAGACATGGGACCCAACCCGTACGTCGTCAACATCGAAGAAGCGACGATGGAAAACACCAACTACCGCACCACCCTGTGGACTGGTAAGAACTTGCAGCTCACCGTTATGTGCATCCAGCCCGGACACGACATCGGCCTGGAAATTCACGAAGACCACGACCAGTTCCTCCGCATCGAAGGCGGGCGCGGCCTGGTGCAGATGGGGCCGGCCAAGGATGATCTGTCCTTCGAGGTCGAAGCCTCAGACGATGATGCCATTTTCGTTCCGGCTGGCTCCTGGCACAACGTCACCGCAATCGGTGATGAGCCCCTTCGCGTTTATTCGATCTACGCTCCGCCAGAGCACGCACATGGCACCATCCACGTGACCTACGAAGAAGCCATGGAAGCCGAAGCCTTGGAGCATGGCGAACACTGAGCTTCATAGAAGGGCTGAGCCTTAAAAGGGGCGGGTGATACCGGAGTGATCCGGTATCACCCGCTTTTGCTTCCATTCGAATCCAGCCTGTAGTCCCATCGCGTTGTCTCGTCGGCGAAACTAGAGGCTGAGCATTCACGTGAACTGCAATAATGACAAAGGTTTGCCGAATTTGCTGAGAAATCTTGCGGTGATAAACTCCCGTCGGCACATTCTATTAAGTAGAGAGTCCGGTTATATGCCCAAGACAACACAATCGACGGGGACGTCGCTGAAGGAACTGACTCTGCGAGGCGTCATTATCGGTGGCATCATCACCGTCATCTTCACCGCAGCGAACGTATACCTCGGCCTGAAGGCGGGCCTGACCTTCGCAACCTCCATCCCCGCGGCCGTCATTTCGATGGCAATTCTGCGTTACTTCAAAGACCATACGGTCCAAGAAAACAACATCGTTCAAACGATCGCGTCCGCGGCAGGCACACTGTCCGCGATCATCTTCGTTCTCCCTGGCCTCGTCATGGTCGGTTGGTGGCAAGGTTTCCCATACTGGCAGTCGGTCTTTGTCATCGCTCTCGGTGGCATTCTCGGCGTTATGTATTCGATCCCGCTACGTCGCGCACTGGTCACGCACTCTGACCTCCCCTACCCCGAAGGCGTCGCTGCCGCCGAGGTTCTGAAGGTTGGCGATACCAACGAAGGTGCCGAAGAATCCAAGCGTGGTTTGCTCGCCATTATCTGGGGCGGTCTGTCATCAGCTGGTTTTGCCATCCTCGGCTCAATGAAGGTTCTCGGCACCGAAATCGGCACCGCTTTCAAGTTCGGTGCGGGTGGCACCATGGCTTCGGCTTCGTTCTCGCTGGCCCTGATCGGTGTTGGACACCTGGTTGGCATTGGTGTGGGTATCGCAATGATCGTCGGCCTGGCGATTTCGTACATCGTCTTGCTACCGTGGCGGACCTGGGGAATTGTTGACCCCTCGGCTCTTGCTGACACGGTTGGTACCGTCTTCCGTTCTGAAGTCCGATTGATCGGCGCTGGCGCGATTGCTGTTGCAGCAGTGTGGACGCTGATCAAGCTGATCGGCCCCATCGTCATCGGTATTAAGGATTCGCTTGCATCGACTGCGAAGCGCGAGTCGGGTGAAACTGTCCCGCTGACCGAGCAGGACCTGTCCGGCAAGATCGTTATCGGCGTGACCCTTGCAGTGATGCTCCCGATCGGTGTTCTGCTCTGGCTGTTCTTAAAAGACACCGCCATTGCACACAACTCGTTGGGCCTGATCATCATTTCGATCCTGTTTATCCTGATTACGGGGCTTGCTGTTGCATCCGTCTGCGGTTACATGGCGGGTTTGATTGGTGCCTCCAACTCGCCGATTTCCGGTGTCGGCATCATCGTCGCTATCGCAGCTGCCCTGGTTGTGAAGGCTATTCACGGCACCGCATCCGGTGACGAACTGTCCGCCCTGGTTGCCTACACGTTGTTCACTGCAGCCGTTGTCTTCGGTATCTCCACGATTTCGAACGATAACCTGCAGGATTTGAAGACCGGTCAGCTGGTGGGTGCAACCCCGTGGAAGCAGCAGGTTGCTCTGGTTATCGGCGTTCTCTTCGGCGCGATCATCATTCCGCCGGTTCTGAACCTGATGGGCAACGCTTTCGGTTTCCAGGGCGCTCCGGGCGCTGGCGAAAACGCTCTTGCAGCTCCGCAGGCCTCTCTGATCTCTGATCTGATTAAGGGCGTCTTCGGCGGAGACTTGAACTGGAATCTGTTGGGCATCGGCGCACTGATCGGCATCGTCGTTATCATCATTGACGAGGTCCTGAAGAAGACCACCAAGAAGATGTCACTTCCCGGTCTGGCTGTCGGCATGGGCATGTACCTGCCGATCTCGATTACCCTGACTATTCCGATCGGTGCGCTACTCGGTATGGTCCACGACAAGTGGGCCGCCAAGCAGAAGGATCCCGAGAAGGCAAAGCGCATGGGTACCCTGGTTGCCACCGGTTTGATCGTCGGTGAGTCCCTCTGGGGCGTCGTTTACGCCGGTATCGTCGGCTTCTCCGGTAAGGACGCACCACTTGCGTTCATGCCTGATTCGTTCGCGGGAGTTGCTCAGTGGCTCGGCCTGGTCGTTTTCGCTGGTGTGATCGGCTTCTTGTACTCCAAGACCCGCAAGGACACGCTGAAGTGATCAACGTGAACTAATGCGTTCTGGTGATTGCGCGCTAAGGTGCCCGGTGCCCGTTAGGGGTGCCGGGCACCTGCGTTTCGTGCAGGCACTGCCTTGCAATCTTGCTTAGTGTGGTCGAGTGATGTCCCAAGAAAACCGCTTCGACCCATATTCGACTTCGTTCGACCCGTATGGCACGGATATTTTAAGCTTTGACCCGCACCGTGATGGGCCACATGCGCCTCGCCCGCGTTCGCAGGAAATCCCGGTTGAACTGGGCATGGTGTTAGAGGACGTGGTAACAGGCTGGGTTGGTGCTGTTATTCGCGTTGAAAAATCGGGTGGTATGCACGTCGTTGAATTAGAAGATCGGCGAGGGGCAGTCCGGTCCTTCCCTCTCGGTGGCGGTTTCTGGCTGGAGGGCCGTCCCGTTACGCTTGCACCGCCTCGCCCTCACGAATCTGACGTGCCCACATTCAGGCCTCAGTTGACTACCCACGGTGGGCGTGCGGTGACGAACTCGGGTTCGATTGCTGGGCCGAAGAGGGTCCCGAAGATAGCGAAGCAGTCGCGGATCTGGGTTGAGGGTCGCCACGATGCGGAGCTCGTCCAACACGTGTGGGGCGATGATCTGGCAGAAGTGGGAGTAGTCGTCCAGTTGCTTGAGGGCGTGGATCATCTTGAAGAGATCCTGGAAGTCTTCGGACCGTCTGATGAAGTTCGCGCCGGTATTCTGGTCGATCACCTTGTAGAGGGGTCGAAAGAGTCGCGGATTGCCCAGCGTGTTCAGTCGCGTTGGTCTAGCGGTGTGCTGGTTGTTGGTCACCCGTTTGTGGATATTTGGCAGGCCGTGAAACCTGCTCGCCTGGGGCTGACGCGCTGGCCGGATATTCCGCGAGGTACGGATATTAAGCATGGCACTCTCGATGCGCTGGGCTGGTCGCATGCAAATCAAGCGGATATTGCGATGGGGTGGAAGCGAATTCTCGCCCAGGTCCGCAATTATAAGGACGTTGAGCCGGCTCTGCTGGGGCGCGTTGAAGAGCTGATTGATTTTGTCACTGAACCAGGTACTCGTTAGCGTCTGCGCAGTTGGGGGATAGTTCCACCGCCATTCATTGTTTCGTAGTGACGAGGCCGGGACTGTCAGCAAAGGCTTTGCTTGAGTATTGCCCGTTGTGAAGAGGTAGCGCCAACGTTGTGCTCGTTACTTCGGCTGGGCGCTTTGATGGGCAGGGAGTAGAATTGGCACTCAGATAGAGCGAGTGCCAGATTCGTGTCGAAACCGATCCTTCACATCACGGCTTCGATAGCGCGTGGTACTCCGCGTCAGTTTTCGCTTGGAACGGAGGACACATGAACGACGATCGTCGGCTTGGCGTTCTTCGAGCGATCGTCACTGAATACGTGCACACCCGTGAACCCGTGGGGTCAAAGGTGATTGCTCAGTCGCACGATTTAGGTGTTTCTTCTGCGACGATTCGTAATGACATGGCTCTGTTGGAAGAAGCTGGTTTGATCTATCAGCCTCATACCAGTGCTGGTCGTGTTCCCACGGATAAGGGCTACCGACTTTTTGTTGATTCCCTGTCCGCGTTGAAACCGATGAGTGGCCCGGAACGCAGTGCTGTTGAGCATTTCCTTGAGGACTCATTGAACTTGGACGATGTGGTTGTCCGAACCGTGCGTCTGCTGGCGCAAGTAACGCATCAGGTGGCTGTTGTTGAGTATCCGACGTTGACGTTGCAGACGCTGAAGCGGGTAGAGATCGTTGATCTTGCTGCAAGCAGCGTGCTGGTCATTGTCGTGACCGATTCCGGACGCGTTTCTCAGGACACTATTGAGCTTCGTACGCAGTTGAGTAGCGGAGATATTACGGTTCTTCGCGAGAAGCTCAATGCTGTTTTTTCAGCTCTTGGCCCCGATGAGATTCTCGGTAGCGTCGAGGCCCTGAAGGCGCTTCTTGAAACGCGTTTGCATGATGTGGCAGATGTTCTTGCCCAGAGCATTGCGCATCTCCTTCGCCCCAGTGGTGAATCGAAGATCGTCATGGCTGGTATGTCGAATCTTGCCAGAGGAGCAGTTGACTTCCATGATATTGCGCCGGTCTTAGACGCTTTGGAAGAGCAGGTAGTACTGATGCGCCTGTTCTCTGAACTGCAGCTTGATGATGATGTTCATGTTTCAATCGGTGCGGAAAATGAACATGACGCGCTTGCTGAAGCATCGGTTGTGGCTTCCACGTACCATGCGCCTGCACGTAGCGGTAATACGCGTGCTCACCTTGGTATTGTTGGCCCAACTCGCATGGATTATGCGCGAACGATGGCTTCTGTCAGGGCTGTTGCTGCCTATCTTTCGCGGTACTTGAATCGCTAGATTGCCTCCCATGAGCTTCACCGCCGATGCGGTGATCACACGAAAGAACATAAGGAACGAAGAGAAGTGAACGACTACTACGAGGTCCTTGGCGTATCAAAGGATGCGACTGCCGACGAGATTAAGAAGGCGTATCGCAAGAAAGCGCGTTTGCTACACCCTGACTACGCTGGACCCGAGTCAGAAGAGGCTTTCAAAGAGCTTTCTGTTGCCTACGAAACGCTCTTAGATCCCCAGAAGCGTCAAATGTATGACCTTGGAGGGCCGGATGCCGTGCGTGGTGGTGGTTCACCATTTGGTGGTGCTGGTGGCGGGTTTTCTGACATCTTTGATGCGATGTTCTCTGGTTTCTCCGGTCAAGCTTCCGGGCCGGTGCCTCGCGTTCGTCGTGGTTCCGACCAGCTGATCGGCGTGGAGATTTCCTTGAAGGACGCTGTTTTCGGCGCGAAGAAGGAAGTTTCATACGGAACGTATATTCTGTGTGATTCGTGCCATGGTTCAATGTGTGCTCCCGATACTGAGCCCACACGGTGCGGGACGTGTAATGGAACGGGCTCGGTGACGCGCGTCCAGAACACGATGTTTGGCCGTATGCAGTCGCGTGGAGCCTGCCCGGCCTGTCAGGGGTATGGCACGATTATTGCATCGCCCTGCCATGAATGTGCCGGTCAGGGGCGTGTTCGTTCGCGTCGTACGATTACGGTTGATATTCCCGCCGGTGTAGACGAAGGAACTCGTATCAGGGTTGGTTCCGAAGCTGAAGTTGGCCCCGGTGGCGGTCCGAATGGTGATCTCTATCTTGAGATCAACGAGAAGGCGGATGATGTTTTCGTCCGCCAAGGCGATGACTTACACACGTGGATCACGATCCCGATGACAACGGCTGCTTTGGGGACGAAGTTTGACCTCGATACGTTCGACGGTGCGCAACACGTCGAGATCCCGGCTGGTACTCAGCCGAATGCTGATATTGAACTGAAGAATTTGGGTGTCAGTCGTTTGCAGCGTTCTGGTCGCGGTGATTTGCACGTCCACGTGAATGTTGAGATCCCGAAGAAACTTGATGATCGTTCGCGTGACCTTCTGGAGCAGCTTGCGGATCTTCGCAAGGAGACGCGTATCGAACCAGACCGCCGTCCCTCGTCGATGTTCGACAAGATCCGTGAAGCGTTCACCGGCCAATGACACGTCCCGTTTTCATTTACGAGGGCGACCTAGTCCCCTGCGAGTTGGATGCGGGCGATACAGTCTCGCTTGAAGGAACTGAAGGCCATCACGCGGCCACCGTTCGGCGTATCGGAGTAGGTGAGTGGATCGACCTGATGGATGGCCACGGTACGAGGCTCACGTGCGAGGTTCTCTCCACCTCGAAGAAAGGTCTTGATCTTCGTGTTGATCGGCGTGTGATCGAACCTCAGGCGACGCCCCAACTGATTCTTGTTCAGGGGCTTGCAAAGGCTGGACGAGACGAACAGGCGATTGAAGCCTGCACCGAAATCGGGATTGATAAAGTGATTCCCTGGCAATCTGAGTATTCGGTTGTCCGGTGGAACGGTCCAAAAGCCTCAAAAGGTAAAGCGAAGTGGGAATCCGTCGTTCGTGCGGCCGCTAAGCAGGCGCGACGAGCGTGGATCCCCAGCGTCGGCGACGTTGCCAACTCAAAAGCGCTCGCCACATGGGTTGAAGCAAATATAAAAGCCGGGGGCAAGGTTTTCATTTGTCACGAGGAAGCAACCGAATCGCTGAGTTCAATCATTGCCAGTGATCCCACGTCGTTCACCGCAGCGTCAAGTTTGACGCTGGTGGTTGGCCCAGAAGGCGGAATGAAGAGCGAAGAAGTGGACTGGCTTCAAGACGCTGGAGCGTCTTTGGTTGGTCTTGGCGCAAATGTTCTTCGCTCGTCGACGGCTGGAGCCGTGGGAGCGACGCTCTTAAGCGCGACGCTTGGACGCCTGTAACTCGAGCATGTGCACTGGTGGCCGACAGTGCATACTGTCGGCCACCAGTGCTTCTATGGGTTAAAGCCTCAGCTTTCGATCGAACCGATGATCGTGAAGGTCATTGTGTGGGATTGGCCAGGGGCAAGCACAATGAGATCCTCGCCTGAATTAAAGGCATTCGGAGGGCAGGTCATTGGCTCAACGGCGATGCCGGTTCGTCCCATGGAATCAGCAGTGAATGCCTGAACCCACGGGGTGTCAGCTTTCAATTGAACCGTCAATCCGGTTTCCGGATCACGCAGTTGAACGGTCCATTCACCTTCGGGCAAACCGGTGAAAGCATGGTCAACAGATTGTGAGCCAAGTAGGCGCGGAGTGCGGAAATCACGCTCAAGATCGCCTACCGGGATCGTTTTAATGGGAGCCATGTTCTGGTCGACTTGGATGATCTCAGAGGCTGGAATCGTAACCTCGTATCCATCATTCTTCTTGCCATCGAGCGACAGGTAGGGGTGGGATGAAACGCCATATGGGGCGGGTGTGGAGCCGACGTTCTTTGCCACTAGAGTGATGGTTAGACCACGGCAGGCACTGAGTGCGTAGGTTACCCACGCTTCAATCGGCCACGGGTAGCCGTAGCGGGGAGCGATGAATGCTCCCAGTGTTGCTGAGTCAGAGTCAGCGTGAATGATCGTCCAGTCAACCCAGGTCATCAGACCGTGCAATGCTGAGCCGGTTGCAGCTTCATTTACGTCAACCGTGTAGGTGACGCCTTCCCACGTGTATGCTCCTCCAGCAATACGGTTCGGCCAAGGCATCAGCGTTTTCCCCAAATAGCCTTCGGGAATTTCATCCGCGTCATGGGCGACGACTAAGTCGCGCCCTGCGTACTTCAGCGAGGCGAGTCCGGCGCCGACGGTAACGATCCGAGCCTCGTATTCGCCAGAAGAAAGAAGGATTTCGTAACCGGACGCGTGACGGGTAGGCATAGGTGCTCCTGACGGTTGGTGAATGCGTGAACTAGCGCGCTTATGCAATCAAGCTTAGTTGCGACAAGTGACAAAGTGAGGAAGTAGATTGACGAGGCACGAACTGTCACTCTACCAATTTGTTCAATGGCTAGATGTTCGTCATTCGGCCGTGACACAATGGGCGGATAACACTTTCGTCGCACACTCTTACCAAGGAGGAATCGTGACCACCACCGTCACGCGTGAATTCGTTGCCGGCCTGCCCAAGGCAGAACTGCATCTCCACCTTGAGGGCACGCTTGAACCTGATCTTAAGCTTGCTCTTGCTACCAAGCACGGCGTCGATATCGGTCAGTCGACCATCGAGGAAGTTCAGGCCAGCTACAACTTCACCGACCTGACCTCCTTCCTCGCTGTCTATTACCCGGCGATGAATGTCCTGCAGGATGAAGAGGACTTCGAGGCTCTGGCCTCCGCTTACTTCGCACGAGCCAAGG
Source organism: Pauljensenia sp. OF14-1SRA (assembly GCF_027694595.1). Lineage (NCBI taxonomy): Bacteria > Bacillati > Actinomycetota > Actinomycetes > Actinomycetales > Actinomycetaceae > Pauljensenia > Pauljensenia sp. OF14-1SRA. The sequence goes on from NZ_JAQEVQ010000008.1 coordinate 38,933, forward strand.
CGAACGGTGTTCGTCGCGCTGAGTGCTTCTTCGACCCCCAGGCTCACACCACGCGTGGTATTGCGATTGAAACTGTCATCAACGGCTACTACAAGGCTGTTGAGAAGGCTCGCGAAGACGGAATCTCCGCTGACCTGATTCTCTGCTTCCTGCGTGATATGAGCGCAGAATCCGCGCGAGAAACCCTTGAGTCGGCACTGCCGTACAAGGACAAGTTCTTCGCCGTTGGCTTAGATTCTGACGAGCGCGATAATCCACCGGAGAAGTTCGCCGAAGTCTTCGCGATGGCGAAGGACAACGGTCTGCATGTCACGATGCACTGCGACATTGATCAGGTTGGCTCCATCGACAATATCCGTCGTGCGCTGACTGAGCTTGGTGCCGAGCGCCTTGACCATGGCACGAACATCGTGGAAGACGATGCGCTGGTTCAGCTGGTCGCAGATAAGGGTATCGGCTTGACCTCGTGCCCGCTATCGAACTCGTTCGTCACCGCGAACAACCACGATATGAAGGACAAGGAAGTGAAGGCTCTCCTTGAACGTGGCGTGAAGGTCACCATCAACTCTGATGACCCGGCCTATTTCGGTGGCTACGTTGCCGACAACTTCTACGCTCTTGCCGCCCAGGCAGGCTTCACTAGGGACATGCTTGTTCAGCTGGCACGTAATTCTCTTGAAATCGCCTGGGTTTCCGACGCAGAGCGTGCACGCCTGCTGGGCGAGCTCGACGCTTTTGTTGCAACCAACTGACTAGTCTTCTGGTTTCGCTGGGGGCAAGAGCTTCGCGAAGTTCGAACTCGACGTTGAAGGTGTAATCGTGTGAACACACGCCCATTTCACGAAAGAATACCCGCAAAGTGCATGACGCGCAGAGCAGAGAGACTCATGTGAGGCCTCGTCGATAGGACGAACAGTGACTGAGCGTCAGTGAACCTCGAAGCCCAGTAAGCGGAAGTAATCACGAACTTGTTCGGTCGCCTCAGGCGAGGGAGGCTTTGTGTCACGCAACTGATAATCCAAGCCCAGCGAATCCCACTTATCCTGACCCATCTGATGGAAGGGGAGGACCTCAACGCGGTCGATGACATTGCGCCACTGTGTGATGATGTTTCCGATCGCTTCGATATTGTCCTTGCCGTCAGTCAGTCCCGGCACCAAGACAAAACGAATCCACACGCGTGTCGTGCCACGCGCCGCCAGGCGATCACCGAAGTCAACAGTCGGCTGAAGGTCGCCGGTCGTGACCTTCTTATAGAGCTCAGGGATACCGGACTTCACGTCCAGCAGAACCAAATCCAGATCGTCGAGCATCGCGTCATCGCAGTTCGCGCCAAGGAATCCCGACGTATCCAAACAGGTGTGAACGCCCATTGCTTTCGCTCCGGCCAGGATGCGACGAACAAACTCCGGCTGCATCATGGCTTCGCCACCCGACAGGGTGACACCGCCACCCGTCGTGCGGAAAATCTTACGGTAGCGACGGATGCGGCCGAGGATCTCGTCGATCTCAACGGGCGTTCCATTCTTCATGAAGAACGTGTCGGGATTGTGGCAGTACAGGCAGCGGAGCCCGCAGCCGTTGAGGAAAATTGTCAGACGCGTTCCCGGGCCGTCGACAGCGGTCACCAGCTCCCACGAGTGAACGGATCCCAGCGTGCCGTCATGCATCTTGTGCAGGCGCTCCGTGCGTTCCACGTCGCTCAGCTCAGCCAGGCCTGCGACTCCTTGACCGCCTACGCGACCGGTCGGTGCTTGGAAGTCTTGATCGCGGAGCTTCGAGTGGGAATCAATGGGTCCGGTAGGAACGATTGAAGATCCATCGCCTACGGGGGCGGTGTGGGAAAGCTCAGTCATGGTGTCCTGATTGTGAATGAAGGGGAACGAGGTGCACGTTCACACTCTGTTCATTGTGAGTGCGCAATTGTCAAGGGCTGCCGACGCAATTCGGGGCGCAGGAAGAATCCCGCGCCCCGAAGCGGAAGATGCTGAATCTGTTTTACGCCAGCGTAAAGCGGATATCAGGCCGAGTGGTGGAAGGTACGCGAGAGAACGTCAAGCTGCTGCTCGCGGGTGAGCTTCACGAAGTTAACGGCGTAGCCGGAAACGCGAACGGTCAGGTTCGGGTACTTCTCGGGGTGCTCGATTGCGTCTTCCAGGGTGGAACGATCAAGAACGTTGATGTTGGCGTGGTACAGGCCATCGGACTCGCCGCGCTCTTCACGGGCTAGCTTCATGTCTGCGAGGCGCTCTTCGTAGGTCTTGGTTGCCATGATGATTTTCTCCTTATAGGTGTTGGCTGGTCGCGGAGCGAGGCTCGGTAGCGCCCCGCTCCCGGTAAGAATGATCAGTTACTGGAAATCATTTCACAGGTATCGTCCGGGACGAAGCCTGCATCGAGGATTCCGACAAGGTTGTCGATCTGCTCGTCCTTTGTACGGCCAAGGCCGGACGGGGTGATGGTGTTCGTCAGCGAGATGCCGTCGAGCGCATCGTTGTAGTCGAGTTTGCCGACCGACAGCATGGAAGCAACCATGCCGTGGGTGTCGATGCCGTTCTCCGGGTTTGCGCCTGGTGCGAACGGGGTGCCTGCGCGGTGCCCGGATGGGAATGCGCCGGTTGCCTTGCCGTAGACGACGTTCGAGGTGATCGTCAGGACGGACTGCGTCGGGATTGCGTCGCGGTACATCGGGATCTGACGGATCTTGTCCATGACGGTGTGGACGACGGTTGCGGCGATGTCATCGGCGCGGTCGTCATCATTGCCGTAGGTCGGGAATTCGCCTTCGGTTGTGTAGTCGACAACCAGTCCGGTTTCGTCGCGGATCGGTGTGACCTTTGCGTACTTGATGGCTGCCAGCGAGTCAGCAACGATCGACAGGCCTGCGATACCGCAACCCATGGTGCGGATGATTTCGGAATCGTGCAGTGCCATTTCGACTGCTTCGTATGCGTAGCGGTCGTGGCAGTAGTGGATAATGTTGAGGGCTTCAACGTAGGTGCCGACAACCCAGTCGAGCATCTCTTCGTACTTGGCCCAGACCTCGTCGAAGTCGAGTGGGCCGTCACCCTCGATGGGGGCGTAGCCGGTGACGACCTGCTTGCCACTCATTTCGTCGCGACCACCGTTGATGGCGTAGAGCAGGGCCTTTGCAGCGTTGACGCGTGCGCCGAAGAACTGCATCTGCTTGCCGACCTTCATCGGGGAGACGCAACATGCGATGGCGGCGTCGTCGCCCCAGTGCTGGCGGATCTGCGGGTCGGACTCGTACTGGATGGACGAGGTTTCGATCGAGATCGCTGCGCAGAATTCCTTGTAGCCCTTGGGCAGGTTTTCATCCCAGAAGATCGTGATATTCGGTTCGGGGGCGGGGCCCAGGTTACGCAGGGTCTGCAACAAGCGGAATGAGGTCTTGGTGACCAGCGTGCGACCGTCGTCGCCGAAGCCTGCGTCCGACCAGGTTGCCCAGTAGGGGTCGCCCGAGAAGATCTGGTCGTAATCAATCGTGCGGAGGAAGCGCGTGATGCGGAGCTTGATGACGAGGGCGTCAATGATCTCTTGGGCGTCGGACTCGGTGATGAGACCGGCGGCGAGGTCGCGCTCGAAGTAGATGTCGAAGAAGGCTGAGAGGCGGCCGATCGACATCGCGGCGCCGTCCTGGCTCTTCACGGAGGCAAGGTAGCCGAAGTAGGTCCACTGGACCGCTTCCTTCGCGGTCTTCGCGGGCCCGGAGATGTCGAAGCCGTAGTCGGCCGCCATCTTCTTCAGCTTCTTGAGCGCCTTGATTTGCTCGGAGTGCTCCTCGCGGTAGCGCGCCCAGTGCTCGGAGAACGGCTGGTCTGCGTAGCGGTCCTTGTCCTGTTGCTTCCATTCGATGAGCTGATCGACGCCGTAGAGGGCGACTCGGCGGTAGTCGCCGATGATGCGGCCACGGCCGTAGGCGTCCGGCAGGCCAGTGATGATATGCGAGGAGCGGGCGGCGCGGATCCGCGGCGTGTAGATGTCGAAGACCGCGTCGTTGTGGGTCTTGCGGTACTGGGTGAAGATCTTCTTGACCTCGGGGTCGACCTCTTTACCGGCCTCCTTGATGGCGGTCTCGACCATGCGCCAGCCACCGTTGGGCATCATCGCGCGCTTGAGGGGGGCGTCTGTCTGCAGGCCGACGATAACGTCGTCGTCGGAGGAGATGAACCCGGGCTTGAAGGCGTCGATGTCGGCAGGGGTGTGGGTGTCGACATCGAGGATGCGGACCTTGCGCTCCTCGGAGAGGTACTCCTTTTCGAGGGTGTCCCAGACGCGAAGCGTCTTTTCGGTGGGACCTGCGAGGAAGGAGGCATCGCCCTCGTACGGCGTGTAGTTGCGCTGGATGAAGTCGCGGACGTCGATTTCTTTGTCCCAATTTCCAGTTTTGAAATCGGTCCAAGCGTCTTGTGTGGGGATGCTGGGAGCGGTCTGCTCTGTCATCGTTCCTCTTCTCAATAAATGCTTGCGGACGATCGTTGTACCGCACGGCATTAGATGATTCTCGAATGTGTACCGGTAGGTACCTTGTAACAATTGTGTACCTACATAGTGAGGGTTTCCATACAGAGGTCATTTGTCACAGGTGCGGGTTATCACAACCTGCACGATTGTTAACAATAAACATTTTTAATAGGGACGTTAGTCCTATGCGTGGGTGTGATGCTCTTTAAGTACGAGGTCGCGCTCGACTATTTTTCTCTCTCAAAGAAATGGACGTGCGCATGTATTGAGTCCTATCTATGCCTATGCTCATTACCAACAGCGCAAACACGTTCGTGAGTGGTCAAGGAGTTTCTCGGTGGAAGAGCGTAGCCCCGAACTGAAAGTCGGTGTTCTCGGTGCAGGTACCGTCGGATCACAGGTTATCCGCATGCTCACAGAGCAGGCCGACGATTTTGAAGCTCGTTCAGGTGCGCGTATACGCGTGAACAAGGTGGCGGTCCGCAGACTTGATGCGCCTCGTGACTATGATGTGGATCCTGCACTTCTTTCGACCCGTCCCGAAGAAGCCATCGATGGCCAAGACATTGTCGTCGAATTGATCGGCGGTATTGAGCCAGCCCGAACCTATGTCATCCGAGCACTCAAACAGGGCATTTCCGTGGTGACTGGCAACAAGGCGCTTCTTGCTGCTCACGGTCCAGAGCTGTATGCTGCTGCGGCTGAAACCGGCGCAGACCTCTACTACGAGGCCTCGGTTGCGGGCGCAGTTCCCGTCGTTTACGGCCTGCGCGAATCGCTTGCGGGTGACCGCATCACCAAGGTGATGGGCATCGTCAATGGCACGACCAATTTCATCCTCGATGCGATGGCATCGCGCGGTCTGTCCTATGAGGAAGCGCTGAATCAAGCCCAGGAGCTCGGTTTTGCCGAAGCCGATCCCAGCTCAGATGTTGACGGTTTCGATGCGGCAGCAAAGTGTTCAATTCTGGCCTCGTTGGCTTTCCATACGCGCGTCGGAATCGATGACGTTGCCGTTGAAGGCATCACCAAGATTACGGCAGAAGATATGGAAGAAGCTGCCTTCTTCGGTCGTGCGATCAAGCTTCTTGCCATCGCTGAGCGTCGTGTTGGAGAAGATGGTAAAGACGGCGTTGCCATGCGCGTCCACCCTGCGCTCGTCCCGCTCGATTCGCCTCTGGCCAGTGTCGACGGAGCGTTCAACGCCATCCTCGTCGAAGGTGAAGCAGCAGGCCGTCTGATGTTCTACGGTCAGGGTGCAGGCGGTGCTCCCACCGCGTCCGCCGTTCTTTCGGACCTCGTCGCTGCTGCCCACCACCGCGCGTTCGGCGGACACGCACCCCGTGAGTCCGTCTACGCTCACCTGCCGATTCTTGACCCGGGCACGGTTTTCACTCGCTACCAGATTCGTATGCAGGTAGAGGATCGCCTTGGCGTACTTTCCGATGTTGCCGGAATCTTCGCTCGCCACGGCGTCTCCATCCAGTCTGTGCACCAGCGCGACGACAAGGAATCGGGTGCCTGCGTTATCGTGGCGACAACCCACCTTGCCCGCGAAGCGAATCTGGCGGCAGTCGCACACGCCCTGTCGTGCTCGCCCGCGGTTCGTGAAGTCACCAGCGTAATTCGCGTCGAAGGGGAGTGACGTGAGAGTCACCGAAGAATTCGTTGCCGTCCGTGTCCCCGCAACCAGCGCGAACCTTGGCCCAGGATTCGACTCGATGGGGCTGGCGCTGAACCTTTGGGACGAAGTCGCAGTTCACGCAACCTCCGGAGTCCACACAAGCGTCACCGTTGAAGGTGAGGGAGCAGGGAACATTGCAACCGGTGAAGACAATCTTGTCGTCCAAGCGATGCGCTTAGCGCTCGATCGTGCGGGCGCACCGCAGGTTGGCGTGAAAATGCGTTGCACAAACCGTATCCCTCATTCGCGCGGAATGGGTTCATCGGCCAGTGCGATCGTTGCGGGAATCCTTCTTGCCCGCGCGCTTATCGGGCGCGAGGATGTCCTGACGGACGAAGAAGTCCTCATGATCGGTACCGAACTGGAAGGACACCCCGACAACGTTGCGCCAGCAATCGCTGGTGGAGCAACAATCGCGTGGGTCGATAACGGCCGGCCGGCTGCAGTTTCACTCTCGGTTCCTACCGCCATTGCCCCCGTCGTCTTTATACCTGACTTTGAATTGGCAACCGAAAAGGCCCGTTCCGCTCTTCCGCAAGTGGTCACCCATACAGATGCGCGCTTCAATGTCGCCCGAGCCGCTCTTCTTTCTGCCCTCCTTTCAGGACAGGCTCGTTCGGTGGGGCAGGCCTCGTTCCACGATCTGCTGATGGATGCCACGGCGGATGTTTTGCACCAGGAATACCGACGCGAAGCTATGGAGCCTTCGCTTGCGCTGGTGGATTGGTTGCGCAATGCCGGCATCGCGGCCACAGTTTCTGGTGCTGGACCGACGGTTCTGGCCATGGAGACGGTGCCGGACGAAATCTGCCAGGACGCCAGATCAGCGGGCTGGAAAGTCATGACTCTTGACGTGCCAAGCAAAGGTGCAGCGATTACTCGCGGGCGACTGGCGAAACTCTACTGATTATCCTTCGGTTCTGTTTTCTTTGTTTTCTTTCACTTTCGTGTGACTTTATGCGCACAAGCGCGCGACTTTAACGTTGTGGTGCGCATCGAGACAAACGGTTGGTACACTTGAAGCAGGTCTTATGGCCTGCCACGTTTTGGTGGCTCATCCCTTACGTCACGCGATCAGCGCTATCGCAACGTATTCCTCCCGTTTCAAAGGGAGATCCCCATTTGCTCGAAAAGAGCACTCCATATCCAGTGAGGATTCATTCGTGACAAACGAACAAGTCGCCCCCAAGACACGGTCTGCATTGCGGAGCATGAAGCTGGCTGAACTCCAGGCGCTAGCTTCCAGCCAAGGTCTCAAGGGCACGTCAAAGATGCGTAAGTCCGACCTGATCGAAGCTCTTTCTTCCTCGTCTGCGCCAGCTACGAAGGCTTCCGCTTCATCTGACGAGGCTCCCGCGCGTCGTGCCCGTGGTACGCGTCGTGTGGCTACCGCTGAAGTTTCACATGACCAGGTTGCGCCTGCTACCCAAGCGCCTGCCCAGGATCAGGGAACGAAGAATGACGACGCTGAACAGCCCCAGCGCAAGTCGCGTCGTCGTCGCGTCGCGACCGCTGGACCAACCGAACCGGCGACGATTGAACTGCCGGCTCCCAAGAAGGGTGGCGAGAAGCCCGAAGCGGAAGAAAACGCTTCCGTCAAGGCTCCGTCTCTGGACGCCATTGAGCTTCCCGAAGGGGAAGAAGGCGAAGAGCGCGGTCGTAACCGCCGTGATCGCAACAACCGTCGCCGTGATCGCAACAACCGCAACGATCGCTATAATCGTCGTAACCGTGACCGTAATGATCGGGGTGACCGCGAAGAACAGGTGCGCGAAGACGAACAGTTTGCTCCGATCGCTGGCATCTTGGATATCCAGGACAATCACGCATTTGTCCGCACTTCTGGTTACCTTCCCGGTCCGAACGATGTGTATGTCACCCTTGGCAACGTTCGCCGTTGGGGTCTGCGTGCGGGCGATGCCGTTGCAGGTGCCGTTCGCCAGCCCCGTGAAGGCGAACGGCAGCGTCAGAAGTACAACGCTCTGGTTCGCGTTGACTCCGTGAACGGCATGTCGATTGAGGAGGCGCAGGCTCGTCGCGAATTCTCCAAGCTCACCCCGGTTTACCCGAATGAGCAACTACGCCTCGAAACGTCCGCAAAGGCATACACGCCACGCGTTATCGACTTGGTCGCTCCGATCGGTAAAGGCCAGCGTGGCCTGATCGTTTCGCCACCGAAGGCCGGTAAGACGATGGTCATCCAGCAGATCGCGAAGGCTATCGAGATCAACAATCCTGAGGTTCACCTGATGGTCGTCCTGGTTGACGAACGTCCGGAAGAAGTGACGGATATGCGTTCGATCGTCAAGGGTGAGGTCATTGCCTCGACCTTCGATCGCCCCGCATCGGATCACACGATCGTCGCCGAACTTGCCATAGAGCGCGCAAAGCGTCTGGTTGAACTCGGCCAGGATGTTGTCGTTCTTCTTGACTCGATCACGCGACTGTCGCGCGCCTACAACCTGGCCGCACCGGCTTCCGGCCGCATCCTGTCGGGTGGCGTTGACGCATCCGCCCTGTACCCGCCGAAGAAGTTCTTCGGCGGCGCCCGTAATCTCAAGGAAGGTGGCTCGCTCACCATCATTGCGTCGGCTCTGGTTGAGACCGGCTCGAAGATGGACGAGGTCATTTTCGAAGAGTTCAAGGGCACCGGCAATATGGAACTGCGTCTGTCGCGACAGCTGGCAGACCGTCGTATCTTCCCGGCGATTGACGTCAATGCGTCCGGTACCCGCCGTGAAGAAATGCTGTTCCAGCCTGAAGAACTTCGCATCATGTGGAAGCTTCGCCGGGTGATCGGCACGCTGGATCAGCAGTCCGGTCTGGAACTGATCCTTGAAAAGCTCAAGGAAACCCAGTCGAACGCTGAGTTCCTGATGATGGTCCAAAAGACCACTCCCAGTGCTGACTGAGAACCCCTGACGTGAAACGCACGTCAAAAGGTCGCGCGTTTCACGCATATGAGGGCCCTGCCACATAGACGTAAGAGCGCCGAAAGTGGCACAATTGACGCCGTCGGCCATCGGTTCACCGGTTCGCCACCGTTTGGATACTCCAAGGCGGAAGGATACTTGCCACCAGATGTGGGAAGATCTGCGGATCCGGACCCGGGGCACCAACGAACCCAGGAGATACTCCATGAAGAAGGACATCCACCCCGAGTACGTGGATACCCTCGTGACTTGCACGTGCGGTAACAGCTTCCACACCCGTTCCACCCTCACCACCGGTGAGATGCGCGTGGACGTGTGCTCCGCTTGCCACCCGTTCTACACCGGCAAGCAGAAGATCCTCGACACCGGCGGTCGCGTCGCTAAGTTCGAGGCACGTTACGGGAAGCGTGTTCGCCCCTCCAAATGAGGCCAGCATACGTTGCGTTTTGATCGGCGCCGGGAGCGTTAAGCGCCCGGCGCCGAGGCGTATCTGACCACTCAGCTTTAAAGGAAGTCCATGGCAGTCGATAACGAGACCAGTGAAGGTCTGAGTGCCCTTGAAGCACTCTTGAGCGAGTATGAAAGCGTCGAACAGGAGATGGCGGCGCCGGATACTCTTTCCGACCCTGCGAAGATGCGTCGCGTGGGAAGGCGTTTCGCTGAGCTGTCTCGCATCAAGGCTGCTGCTGATCGACTCTCGAGCACCCGAGATGACCTTGACGCTGCCCGTGAATTGGCCACGGAAGATCCATCGTTCGCTGACGAGATTCCAGGCCTCGAAAATGAGGCGCAAGACGCCTACGACGCGCTACTGAAAATCCTCGCACCGCGCGACAGCGAGGATGCCCTCGACGTCATCCTCGAAATTAAAGCGGGGGAGGGCGGCGAAGAATCCGCTCTTTTCGCATCCGACCTCGCTCGCATGTACGCGCGCTACGCCGAATCGAAGGGGTGGAGCGTCCAAGAACTCTCTTCAACGGACACTGAACTCGGTGGCTACAAAGACATCACGCTGGCAATTCGCGCCAAGGGAACCGTGACCCCAGAAGAAGGCGTGTGGGCTCACTTAAAGTTTGAGGGCGGAGTTCACCGCGTGCAGCGCGTGCCCGTCACCGAGTCGCAGGGTCGTATTCACACCTCCGCAGTCGGCGTCTTCGTCATGCCCGAAATTGAAGATGACACTGAGATTGTCATTGACCCGAACGACCTGCGCATTGACGTCTACCGTTCCTCGGGTCCCGGCGGCCAGTCGGTGAACACCACGGATTCCGCTGTCCGCATCACCCATATTCCGTCGGGCATCGTGGTCTCGATGCAGAACGAAAAATCGCAGCTACAGAACAAGGAAGCAGCTCTGCGCGTTTTGGCGTCCCGTTTGGCAGCCGAAGCTCGTGCGAAGCGCGAAGCTGAAGCATCGGCCCAGCGCCTCTGCCAGGTTCGCACCGTTGACCGTTCCGAGCGCGTGCGCACCTACAACTTCCCAGAAAATCGCATCGCTGAACACCGCACCGGCTACAAAGCGCACAATCTTGATCGCGTGCTTGCCGGCGAACTTGAGCCCGTCATCGCTTCGCTGATCGAAGCCGATGAAGCCGAGCGACTCGCCTCTGCCAGCGCCTGAGAGCCTCTTGCGACCATTTCACCTGCTGTCCAATGACTGCCGAGATTTCCACCGTCCGCGACGCTCTTGCCTTCGCACGCGCCCAACTTTCTCAGATCGACGAGGCCGCTCCAGCTTCCGAGGCACGTGAACTTCTGGAATGGGCGGCGGATGTGGACTCAGTGTGGTCAATCCGTGAGCCTATCGCCCCGCCGATCGTTCATCGCTTTATTGATGGGGTGGAACGACGAATGAAACGTGTTCCACTGCAACACATCACTGGGCGTATGTTCTTCCGTGGTTTGACGTTGCGTGCAATGCCAGGCGTCTTCGTGTGCCGTCCAGAAACCGAAGTCGTTGCGGGCCAGGCGATCGATCAGGCGCGCGAGATCTTGAAAACTCGTGACAGCGTGCGCCTCGTCGATCTGTGTACCGGATCAGGAGCAATCGCCTGCTCGCTTGCACACGAAATCCCCAAAGGCGATGTTTTCGCCGTCGAACTGTCGCCGGTGGCATTCCAATGCGCCAGGGAAAACTGCGAAAAATACGGTGGCGGGCGCATTGGCCTCGTGAACGGTGATGCAACTGACCCGGCCACTTTGGCTGACCTTGACGGCAGTGTCGACATTGTTGTCTCGAACCCGCCTTACGTTCCTTTTAACGAGGCTCCGACGCAGGCAGAAGCTCAGCGAGACCCGGATATGGCACTCTACGGGCTGGGGGAGAGCGGCATGCAGATTCCATCTGCGATCCTCGCGCGCAGCGCCACCTTGCTGAAGCCCGGCGGTTGGGTGATTGTTGAACACTCGCCGAGTCAATCAGAACTGATGCGTACCGCTGCACAACGGGCAGGCTTCACGCACCCTCAGACCATGCCCGATCTGACGGGTCGTGATCGCTACCTTGTTACCAGACGTGGCACAATGCCGATGTGACTACGCGAATCATTTCTTGCACCCCCACGTGGGATAGCTCAGACCTGAAGGAAGCGACAACCGCTGTCAAAAGCGGTCAGCTGATCGTCATTCCGACAGACACCGTGTACGGAATCGGGTGCGATGCGAGTAATCCTGACGCAGTGGCTCGCGTTCTTGCTGCCAAGGGACGAGGTCGCCAAATGCCGCCACCCGTTGTCGTTCCGGGGCGCGAATCAATCGAAACTCTCTGCGTCGATATCCCCGAGGTTGCATACCGCTTGGCAGATGAATACTGGCCGGGCGGATTGACTCTGATCCTGCGGGCACGCCCCGATCTTGGTTGGGATCTGGGTGAAACCGGGGGAACAATCGGTGTGCGTATGCCGAACGAGCCCCGCATCCGCACGCTGTTGGATACGGTCGGACCACTGGCTCTGACCAGCGCAAACACCACAGGAAATCCACCGGCAACAAGCGTCGACGAAGCAGTGGACTACTTTGGGACGCAGGTTCTGCTCTACGTTGACGGTGGCCCGACTCCCGGTTCGACACCCTCAACAATCCTCGACTTCACGAAGGGTGGGGTGCGGGCAATCCGTCTGGGCACACTATCCTTAGAACAGTTATCGCTTACCGCTGGAACCACCATCGAACCCGCGAACGCGTCAAAGTGATCGCAACCGATTCACACTGAAAGGCCTGGAACCCCCGACCGATGAAGGTCTATATTCTGCTCATGCTCGTCGCCATGGGAGTCACCGTTTTGATGACTCCCATCGTCAGGCGTGCGTGCATTGCGTGGGGGATTGTTCCCAAGCTGCGTTCCCGCGACATCCAGAAGGACCCGATTCCTCGCCTTGGTGGAATCGCGATGACGGTCGGTCTTGTCGTGACGCTTCTATTGGCGTCGAGGATTCCCTACATGAGTCCCCTGTATGCAACCAGTATTCCTTGGGCAGTCCTTTTTGCCACCCTCGGAATGTGCATCCTTGGAGTTATCGACGACGTCATCGAACTGGACTGGATGGCGAAACTGTCCGGGCAGATCCTGATCACCGGAATCATGGCGTTTAACGGTGTTCAGCTGGTATCTTTTCCGATCTTCGGCATCACCATCGGGTCATCGCGCCTGTCCTTGATTGTGACAGTGTTCCTTGTCGTCGGCATCATTAACGCCGTCAACTTCATTGATGGTCTTGATGGGCTAGCAGCGGGGATTATCGCTATTGGGGCGGCGGCATTCTTCGTCTATTCCTATTCGGTGACCCGCATCGTCGGCGCAACATCGTATGCGACGACGGCCTCGTTGATTACGATCACTCTGGTAGGCGTATGCGTCGGCTTCCTCTGGTTTAACTTCCACCCATCGTCAATCATGATGGGCGGGGGAGCGGAAACGCTCGGCCTTGTTTTGGCCGCAGCCGGCATCATCATGACCGGGCAAATTAACCCATCACTGCTGGGGACGCAACAGATTTTCGTCGGGGTGCTCCCGATTGTCCTGCCCTTGTCGGTCATTTTCATCCCGATTCTTGACTTGGTTGTCACGTCGATCAGGCGAATGCTTCGAGGCAAGAGCCCCTTCCACGCCGACCGATCCCACTTCCATGATCGTCTGATCATGCGAGGACACTCACACCGCACGGTTGTCGCGATTATGTGGATGTGGACAGCCCTAGTGTGTATTCCCGCAGTCTGCCTGCTTGTGGTCGACTGGAAGATCATTCTGCTGATTACCAGCCCATTCTTGGCTGTTGCTGTCGGTCTGACACTGCGCGAATTCCCCAGTGCCCGCTACAGCGCACGCTGAATATCCGTCGCCCACTTTTGAGAGGACTACCTGCAATGATGACTCCCTCCCAAAATCACGAACCGAAGGAAAACGAAGGAGTAGACGATTTTCGTCCCGCGTTCTTCGCTTCGACCGTGGCGAAGCTTGCGCGTTTTGAAATCGTGACCGCAGTGGTAGCGATCCTCTTTGTAGGAGCGCTGGGCTACGCGGGGGAAGTACAGATCCTCTCAATCCTCCTTGCTATCGGCGCGATTGCGTCAATTATTGGCATTCATGTGGGGTCGCTTCTGGCGCTCGGCCAGCCCGCCCGCAATCCTCTGGCGTGGATTGCCTTTTCGTACATCGGTCGCATCGGCGCAATCACCCTGTTCGTCTATCTACCGACCGCTTTTGCCCAGCCGGTGCGTTTTCCCGCTACCTGCGCTTTGATTGCGATCGTCGCCTCTCTATTGTTCGAGTTGGTGGCGCTGGTGCGAATGCGCCAGTTTAACGTCGACTAGTTGCGCGAAGGTTCACGAGGCACAGAAAGAACCTCGTGACTGGCTTTCGACTGTGTGCGAACTCCTCCTCTGAACGCCCGTTCGTTCCCATTTGGGAAAACGTGAGCCACAACAATCTGGTGAGCTCATGTTTAAAGATGAATCAAAGCTCACACTGCTGGTAGGATGGTCAAACCGCTTCATCAACGGTGAAAATGCCTGTCAAAGTCGATTAACCTACCCGGGAGGACACCCTGTCCACGTCATCGCCCTCGACGAGCCGTCGAGCAAGCACTGCAAAACCGGTCTGGTATTGGACGCTTCTTGTCGTTCTCGTCATCGTTATCGTTGTTACGGCAGTCCCTGCTTTTACACAGCACCCCCATCAACCCGGACTTGAGGATTTTTTCCCGAGCGCAATTTTCGGGGAAGGAACTCTTTTTGAGTTCTCACGCTTAACCCTTGCCCGCGTGATCATGGCGCTTGTTCTCTGCCTTGCACTGGTCGGTGTTGCCCGTAAGCCGAAGCTCGTTCCAAGTCGCGGTCAGATGGCCGTTGAATTCCTCGCCGATTTTATTCGCACAAATGTTGCGCTTGAAATGCTTGGTAACAAGAACGGTCGTCGCTTCGCAGGATTCATCGGGTTCGCTTTTTTCGGCGTCTTGGCCATGAACCTTGCCGGCGTTATTCCCGGCATCAACATTGCAGCATCCTCGGTTGTTGCTGTTCCGATGGTGTTCGCCATCATCACTTACGTGACCTTCGTCGGAAGCGGTATCAAGGCCCAAGGCGTTGGCCACTACTTCAAGTCCCAGCTTTTCCCGCCGGGATTGCCGAAGGCAATGTACCTGCTAATCACGCCGATTGAGTTCCTCTCGACGTTCATCGTTCGCCCGTCCACCCTGATGTTGCGACTTTTGGCGAACATGATTGCTGGTCACCTGCTCTTGGGTATGACCTATTTCGGTACCGCAATCCTTTTGCACGAGCTCAACGCAATGAGCTCCCTCGGCGTGCTGACCGGCGCAGCAATGTTTGTCATGACGGCCTTCGAGGTTTTCGTTGCGTTCCTTCAGGCGTACATCTTCACGATCCTTTCCGCCGTTTACATCAAACTGTCCATCGAAGCTCACTGAGCCCAACCGCGCCTCTTGGCGTCCAACACAAAAGGAAGAACACTATGACAACCGCAGCACTTGCCTACATCGGCTACGGTCTTGCAACCCTCGGCCCTGGCATCGGCATTGGTCTCCTGGTCGGAAAGACCCAGGAATCCACCGCTCGTCAGCCTGAGGTTGGTGGCCGTCTGTTCACCAACATGATTATCGGTGCCGGCATGGTCGAGGCACTCGGCCTCATCGGCTTCGTTCTTCCGCTCATCGTTAAGTGACCATCGCTATGCACCAGGTAATCGCCGCGAGTGAGGAAGTAGGTGGCCTCGGCGTCATTCTTCCTCCGCTCTACGAGATCTTCTGGTCGGCGGTTGTTCTGCTCAGCGTCCTCCTCCTCGTTGGTAAGTTTGCTCTTCCGCGTCTTTACGCTGCAATGGACGAACGCCAAGCGAAGATCGAAGAGGGCCTTGCTTTTGCCGAAAAGGCAAAGGAAGACCAAGCACGTGTAGCACGCGATCGTGAAGACGCTCTGAAGCAGGCGAGCATCGAAGCTCACGAGATTCGTGAAAAGGCTTCCCAAGAAGCGCAGGGCATCATTGCTGACGCGCGCCTGGAAGCACAGAACGAAGCAACCCGTATCCTCGAGAACGCGCAACGTCAGATTCTTGCCGAAAAGCAGGCAGCTGAGATCTCCCTGCGCTCTGACGTTGGTCTTCTGGCAACCGAGTTGGCAGAAAAGATCGTTGGTGAACATCTGAGCGACACCGCGCTGACCAGCCGTGTCGTCGATCGTTTCCTTGACGATCTTGAGGCGGATACTCTCCGTGAAAGCGAGCGTACGAATCGATGAGTGAACTCGGTCGACTCTCTAGCGTTGCATGTGCAACGCAACTCGAAGACGCACTAGCCCAGAGCGATGTTGACGCGCGTGCAGTGGGAGAGGACTTCTTCTCCATCACTGACCTCGTGAAGAAAGAACCGCGGGTTATTCGTGCATTCACTGATCCATCACGTAGTGGTGAGGACAAAGCCCAGCTGGTTCGCACTTTGCTGAGCTCGCACCTTACAACGGACGCTTCACTCAGCGTTCTTCAAATGATGGTGCGTGAACACTGGTCGGATCTCGATAGCTTTGCCGATGCCACGGAGGTCCTTGGTATCCTCGCAGTTCTTTCAGATGCGAATCGTGCTTCGAGCCTCGATAGAGTCGAATCCGAACTCTTTGAAGTACGCCATTTCCTTGAAGGCAACCGTGAACTCCGCTTGAAGCTTTCCGATGCTTCGCTAGGCACATCCCATGAACGTGGTGATCTAGCCACCGCGATTTTTGAATCGAAGCTTTCAGTGTGGACGATGCGTTTGCTACGTCGTGCCGTCGGTCGTTCTCGTCGCGGGCGCCTTCTGGTGAACCTTCGACGCTTCGCCGAATGGTCAGCTGTCATCCAAAATAGGCGGCTTGTCACAGTTCAAAGCGCGGTCGAAATGTCGCCGGAGCAGATTTCTCGTTTGCGTTCGCTCTTGGAAAAGCGCTTTAACTCAGAGATTTCACTTGCTATCTCGGTTGTCCCCGGTCTTGTCGGTGGCTTCAAATTACGTGCACAGACAACATCGATCGATGCCAGCCTCTCGACTCGTATCTCAGATATGAAACAGGCTCTGGCTTCCTAACAGCCACCACTACCGATTAGAAACGTTTACAGAAGGAATTACTCATGACTGACCTGTCTATCAGTCCCGAGGAGATCCGTGGCGCATTGGACTCCTTCATGCAGTCCTACCGTCCCAGTGAAGTAGCCACCGAAGAGGTTGGCCACGTCACCGAGACCGCCGACGGTATCGCTCACATCGAAGGCTTGCCGGGCACAATGGCCAATGAGCTTCTCCGCTTCTCCGATGGCACACTTGGCTTGGCAATGAACCTGGAGCAACGCGAAATCGGTGCCGTTATCCTCGGTGACTTCGGTGGCATCGAAGAAGGCCAAGTTGTTCACCGAACGGGTGAAGTTCTTTCTGTCCCGGTTGGTGATGGCTACCTTGGACGTACGGTTGACCCGCTGGGTCGCCCGATCGATGGCTTGGGCGAGATCACCGATGTTGATGGTCGACGCGCACTCGAACTGCAGGCCCCCGGTGTCATGATGCGTAAGTCGGTTCACGAACCGTTGCAGACCGGCCTGAAGGCAATCGACTCAATGATCCCGATTGGTCGCGGACAGCGACAGCTGATCATCGGTGACCGCAAGACCGGTAAGACCGCGATTGCTCTGGACACGATCCTGAACCAGCACGAAAACTGGAAATCTGGTGATCCGAACAAGCAGGTGCGATGCATCTACGTTGCGATCGGTCAGAAGGGCTCGACGATCGCTTCTGTGCGTTCAACTCTGGAAGATGCCGGTGCACTCGAATACACGACCATCGTTGCCTCCCCGGCTTCCGACCCCGCAGGCTACAAGTACATGGCCCCCTACACGGGTTCTGCACTTGGCCAGCACTGGATGTATCAGGGCAAGCACGTTCTGATCATCTTCGATGATCTTTCCAAGCAGGCTGAAGCCTACCGAGCGGTTTCCCTTCTTCTGCGTCGTCCACCAGGGCGTGAGGCATACCCCGGTGACGTTTTCTACTTGCACTCTCGTCTCCTTGAACGTTGTGCGAAGCTCTCCGATGAGCTCGGTGCGGGTTCAATGACCGGGCTTCCGATCATTGAAACCAAGGCAAACGACGTGTCTGCCTACATTCCGACCAACGTCATTTCGATTACCGATGGTCAGATCTTCTTGCAGTCCGATCTGTTCAACTCGAATCAGCGCCCGGCCGTTGACGTCGGTATCTCGGTTTCTCGAGTTGGTGGCGACGCACAGGTGAAGGCAATGAAGAAGGTTGCTGGCACGCTGAAGCTGACACTCGCTCAGTACCGTTCGATGGCTGCATTTGCCATGTTCGCTTCCGACCTTGATCCGGCAACCCGCCAGCAGCTGACTCGCGGTGAGCGTCTGATGGAGCTTCTGAAGCAACCTCAGGCATCGCCGTATTCGACTGCAGAGCAGGTCGCTTCGATCTGGACTGGTACGCATGGCTACTTGGATGACCTTGAGGTCGACGCGGTTCTTTCCTTCGAGCGTTCCCTGCTGGATCATCTGCGCGCGAACTCTTCAGTTCTGAGCACGATCGAATCAACCGGTCTGCTGGAAAGTGAAACAGAAGCTGAACTGGAATCCCAGGTGAAGGCATTCCATGATCAGTGGGTCAGCGCCGGTCGAGGTGTCGCCACACTGGATGACTCTGAGGTGGAAGCTACTCAGACTCGCGAAGAAATCACCCGTCAGCGTCCCTCGAACGAGAAGGCCTGATCCATGGGTGGTCAGCAGAGGATCTACAAGCAGCGGATTGCGTCAACGCAAACGCTGGCGAAGGTCTTCCGCGCGATGGAAATGATCGCAGCGTCAAGGATTGGAGCTGCGCGTCGCGCGGCTTCGGGCCTTGGCCCGTACGAAAAGGCATTGACGCAGGCAGTTGCAGCAGTTGCGATCCACACGGATTTGGATCACGTACTGACGCGTGAACGTCACAATACGCATCGCGTGGCTGTTCTTATCATTGCTTCCGACCGTGGCATGGCGGGTGCCTATGCGGCGACGATTCTTCGTGAATCGGAACGCCTGATTACTCGCCTGAAGGATGAGGGCAAAGAGCCCATCATCTATACCTTCGGTCGTCGTGCACGCTCGTATTTCCGATTCCGTGGAGTCGCCATCGAACGCTCATGGGAAGGTGAATCTGATTCGCCGACTCTTGAAACAACTCGTGAGATCGCAACCGAACTTCTCTCCCGTTTCTTGGACGGCACCCTGATGACGGGTGTTTCAGAAGTTCACCTGGTATACACGCGTTTCGTGTCCGTGATGAGTCAGGTTCCCGAGGTCCGACAGATGCTTCCGCTTTCTGTTGTTGACGCTCCCGAATCGGACCAAGAACGCGGGGAAGAACGCGGTTACTACGACGATCCATCATCGACGTTCCCCGAATACGAATTTATCCCATCCCCGGAAGCTGTACTCGATGCGATCCTTCCGCTGTATGTGGAAAGTCGTATTCATAATGTGCTCCTGCAGTCGGCTGCCTCTGAGCTTGCGTCGCGTCAGCGCGCAATGCACACCGCAACCGATAACGCAGAAGAGCTCATCACCAAGTACACGCGCCTGGCCAACTCGGCCCGTCAGGCGGACATCACCCAGGAGATCAGTGAGATCGTGGGCGGGGCCGACGCATTGGTCGCGGGCTGAGCCCCAGAACACGGAGAAGAACTATGAGCCAGGAAGAACAAAAAGCGGAAGGTCGCGTCGCTCGCGTCGTCGGCCCAGTCGTTGACGTCGAGTTCCCGCCAGACAGCATTCCTCCGCTGTACAACGCACTGAAGGTCGATGTTGATCTTGCCGGACAGGGCGAGGGTGAAGGATCCTTCACCATGACCCTCGAGGTCGCGCAGCACCTCGGTGACAACCTTGTTCGTACCATCGCGCTGAAGCCGACCGATGGTCTAGTTCGTGGTGCTGTTGTCACTGACACGGGTGCACCGATCTCGGTTCCCGTCGGCGATATCACCAAGGGCCACGTGTTCAACGTGACCGGCGAACCGCTGAACCTGAAGGAAGGCGAGCAACTCGAAATCACCGAGCGTTGGCCAATTCACCGCCAGCCTCCGGCATTCGATCAGCTTGAAGCCCGCACCAAGATGTTCGAAACGGGCATCAAGGTTATCGACCTTCTGACCCCCTACGTCCAGGGTGGCAAGATCGGTCTGTTCGGCGGTGCAGGCGTCGGCAAGACCGTTCTGATTCAGGAAATGATTCAGCGTGTTGCTTTGAACCACGGTGGCGTGTCGGTGTTCGCCGGTGTTGGCGAACGTACCCGTGAAGGCAACGACCTGATTCGCGAAATGGAAGAGGCAGGCGTCTTCGACAAGACCGCGCTTGTGTTCGGTCAGATGGACGAACCGCCAGGTACGCGTCTGCGTATCGCACTCACCGGTCTGACGATGGCTGAGTACTTCCGCGACGTTCAGCATCAGGACGTGCTTCTGTTCATCGACAACATCTTCCGTTTCACTCAGGCAGGTTCTGAGGTTTCAACGCTTCTTGGCCGTATGCCTTCGGCCGTCGGCTACCAGCCGAACTTGGCCGACGAAATGGGCCAGTTACAGGAACGTATTACCTCCGCAGGCGGTCACTCGATTACGTCGTTGCAGGCCATTTACGTGCCTGCCGACGACTACACTGACCCGGCTCCGGCAACGACCTTCGCCCACCTCGATGCAACCACCGAACTTTCGCGTGAAATTGCATCGAAGGGCATCTACCCGGCAGTGGATCCGCTGGCATCCTCGTCACGAATCCTTGATCCGACTCTGGTTGGTCGCGAACACTACGACACTGCAACCCACGTGAAGGCGATTCTTCAGAAGAACAAGGAACTCCAGGACATCATCGCGATTCTTGGTGTTGATGAACTCTCCGAAGAAGACAAGGTCACGGTCGCACGTGCACGTCGTATTGAACAGTTCTTGGCACAGAACATGTACATGGCTGAGAAGTTCACCGGTGTTCCCGGTTCGACGGTTCCCCTGTCTGAAACCATCGAAGCGTTCAAGCGTCTTGCCGAGGGCTACTACGACGAGGCTCCGGAGCAAGCGTTCTACAATGCTGGTGGCATCGAAGACGTTGAGCGTGCATGGCATGAGCTCAAGAAGGATGCCTGATGGCCGACAAGGTACTCCAAGTCGAAATCGTCTCCCACGAGGGACGTCTCTGGCACGGCGTTGGTACGTCCGTCCAAATCCCCGTGGTTGATGGGCAGCTGGGTATTTTGCCGGGTCGTCAGCCCATGCTTGCCATGCTGAATGCAGGCACGGTGCTGGTGACGACCAAGGAAGGTGTCCAGACGTGCACCGTAGACAGCGGATTTGTGTCCGTTGACTCTGATTTTGTGACCGTGGTCGCTGATCACGGTACGATTTCCTGATAAGGAGCCCCCGCTCGGGTGAATCCGAGCGGGGGCACTTTCACACTTTTGAACGGAGGTGCTTCATGACTTCGCTTTTCGTCATTCTGGTGTGGCTCGTGGCATGTGTTGTGGTTATTGGTCTGCTTGTCTTGCTGATCATTAACGTGCGTGCTCGTCACTTGGAAAACAAGCTTGGCGCCTTCCGGTCATTCTCACGTCCCGATCAGCACTCGGGATGGACGGCGGGACTGGGCCTCTACGACGTTGAATCGCTGTCGTGGTATCGCTTGGTTGGCTTGACGAATAAGCCCGTGTATTCTGTGAAGCGTCGAGGCCTTCAGATCTTAGCGGCGAACCCGCATTCTAAAGATGGCGAACTTGTTGAGATTCGCCTGCTCTCCAACGAGAAGCGCTATGAGATCGCATTGTCAAAGGAAACATACAATGCGCTTGTCTCGTGGGTCGAATCCGGTCCGCCTCAGGTCTGAGATCCTTTCATGCACTGCTACTAGGTTGCCTGATTCCTGCTTTACAGCCTTGAAATTTGAGCATCTCGCCACGTCTGAGGTGTTGATAGTAAAGATCGGGTGCCTTCACCTGTTAGGCTCTGGGGCGTGCGAGTCCTCATTGCAACGTGCACCGTTGATTATTCCGGTCGTCTGTCAGCCCACCTTGACCCCGCCACGCGCGTCATCATGCTCAAGGCGGATGGTTCAATTTTGATCCACTCCGATGGTGGATCATATAAGCCTCTGAACTGGATGAATGCCCCGTGCACGGTCACTGTGGAAGTGCCTGAAAGTGATGAGGAAGTCGACGGCGTTACTGAAGTTTGGACTGTCCAAGCAGATAAGAAAGATGACCGTCTTGTCATCTCGATTCACGACATCGTCTCGGATGTGAATGTTGATTTGGGCGAAGATCCCGGTCTTGTGAAAGACGGCGTTGAGACACATCTTCAGGCGTTGCTGGCAGAGCAGGTTCCTGAAGTCTTGGGTGAAGGCTGGACTTTCGTTCGCCGTGAGTTTGAAACTCCGATCGGCCCTGTTGATTTGATGGTGAAGAACCCGCAGGGTGAGCACGTTGCTATTGAAGTGAAACGTCGTGGCGGTATCGATGGTGTTGAGCAGTTGACTCGCTACCTTTCGCTTTTGTCGCGCGATCCGTTGCTGAAGAATTTGTCGGGCATTTTTGCCGCCCAGGAGATTTCGAAGCAGGCTCGTACTCTGGCCGAGGATCGTGGCATTCGCTGTGTTGTACTCGATTATGACGCTATGCGTGGCTTCGATGATCCTGAGTCACGTCTGTTCTGATGTCGTCGAACGCGCGCTGACATCTATCGCCATGATGAAGAAGCGAATGGAGAAGTAGGGGCCGTGGCACGGCGTTCAATGAAACGGCGATGGGGTGAGCCTCACCGTGAGCTTGATATGACACGGCTTTCGTCGATGCCTCATACGGAAACAGGGCCTGATGGTAGTGATTATCAGGTTCGTCGCGTCTCGTCATCTTCGAAGGAATATACATGCCCGGGTTGTTTGCGTCCGGTGCTTGTTGGGGCAGCGCACGTTGTTGCCTGGCCAGAAGAAGCTCCCTATGGCCTGCCACAGGGGCTCGATGGTAGGCGTCATTGGCACACGGATTGTTGGAACAGGGGACTGCGTCCGAACTAGGAATCGCTCTAGGTGCATGGCAATGCCCTTTAATCTCATGTTATTTGTCACGAGATAGTGAATTTAACGTGTCTGTTCGTGCGTTTCCTCGTATCGTTGAACGGTTAGAGTCTTTACTTCATAACCGAGGAGGCAACGCGTGGACCGAATCAAGGCGTACGCCGCTGCTACCACCGCTGGCGCGATCGCACTGGTTTTTGTGATCATTGGTGTCCTTGCTCTGACCGTTTTTCAGCCGGCAAAGGAACTGTCGTCGTCTATTGAGTCGCCAACCGCGATCATCATGACGCATGACCGCGTTCTGCCGTTGCTTGACAAGAACGTTGTCGTGACGGCGACGTCAAAATCGGGCGCTGAGCTGACGCTCGGTGTCGGCACTCCCGGTGACGTCCTCGGTTGGATCGGGAACGATCCCTACACCGAAGTTGTTGGTCTGACCTCGGATCGTAGTGTCCTGAAGGTGAATCAGCACGAAGGCGTTGCTGGTGATACCGGTCAGTCGGGCCCGCAGTCTGGTGCTCAGTCTGGCTCGGATACGTCGCACTCCGGTGCTCAGTCGGGCCCGCAGTCTGGTGCTCAGTCTGGCTCGGATACGTCGCACTCCGATGCTCAGTCGGGCGCTCAGCCTGGTGCTACTCAATCTCAGGTGGGGACTGAGCCTGCTCAGTTGGTTGCCGACGCATCCAAGTCTGATATGTGGTTGCACTCTGTGACGGGTGAGGGCACGGTATCCATGTCTTTAGATGATGTTTCCGCTGGTCTTTCGGTGCTGGCAGTCTCTACGTCGGGTGCTTCTGATACGACCCTGACATTGACGTGGGCAACCCGTAGTGTGAATACTCTTGCGATTGTTTCCTTTATTCTTGCGATCCTGTTTGCGTTGATCGCAGGTGTGGCATTCCTGAGCCGTTACCAGCTTCTTCGTCATCGTGCCGAGCGCGCGAAGGCGCTGGAAGAGCGTCGTAGCGCTGACTCGACCGATACTCAAACAATTGACGTTAATGCGGTGAACGCTCTAGCCGATGCAAAGAAGGTCGAAGAAATCGAAGAAGCTTCTGTTCAGGACACTTCCACCGAGGAAAACGAAGAGTCTGCGCAGCAGGACACTTTAGATGAAGCCCTCCACGTCGCAGATACTGAAGCTACAGACAAGGCCAGCGATTTTGAAGAGCCAGTAGAGCAGGCAATCGACGAATGGGCGACAGGTGACCGAGTAAACGCTAGCGAAACCACTGAAGAAACCAGTGACGCGACCACTTCTGATGATGTGGCCTTCGATGATGCCTCTGCTTCCGACGACAGTGAGCAGGGCGCTCAAGCAGAATCTGAAGATTCAGCTGTGGGTGAAGACGACCTCTCAGAAGAAACCCCCGAAGCAGAAGAAACGCTGAAGCCGGTGGCTGGCCGCCACGGTGAATGGACGGGCACCGAAGACCAGGATCCACCGGAGAAGGTCTCAACCGATACCGGCATCATCGATCTGTCGAGCATCCGCCCCGGCGTCACACTTCCAAGCCGTCGCGCACTGCGCGAAGCTCGTGAGAAGGGTGAAGAGAAGATTGTGATCGATGGACGCGAGTTCAACACCGGCCTGATCCCGATCGTGCACCAGACGGATTCTGAT
Source organism: Pauljensenia sp. OF14-1SRA (assembly GCF_027694595.1). Lineage (NCBI taxonomy): Bacteria > Bacillati > Actinomycetota > Actinomycetes > Actinomycetales > Actinomycetaceae > Pauljensenia > Pauljensenia sp. OF14-1SRA. The sequence continues at coordinate 63,235 of NZ_JAQEVQ010000008.1, forward strand.
GATTCGACGGGATCAGAGTCTGAAGAATCCTCGTCTGCTTCCCGTAGTGGAAGTGACTCGTGGACGAAGCTCATGTCTAGCTGGTTGAAGAAGAACTGACGAAGGAGATTGCAATGAAACGACGCACTCTCGTCTTTTCGACCGCTCTTGTAGCGACGCTTGGCCTGGCTGGATGCGGCAGGGGAGAACTGACTGTTCCTGACACCAACCAGTCGGCCTCCGTTTCTCCGAACCTTGATGAAGAGCGGATTTCGTCAGCGCTGGCAAAGGTTCAAGAAACGTTGAACAGTGCTGATGAAGCGCTCAATGGTGACGTGTTTGACGGCCGTATTTCCGGTGGCGCAGCTCGTATGCGTGAAGCCCAATACGCTTACTCTGTTGCGTCCGCTGAGGCTGTTCCCCAGCTTGACCTGACTCCTCAGACGATAGCAGTGACGAACTCGTCGCAGTGGCCTCGTGCCATCGTGAATATCCGCCAAGCCGACACGTCGCAGTTGCCTGTCATCGAGATGCTCGTGCAGAACGATGCTCGTAGCGAATACTCGCTGGTTGCGTGGGCGCGTATGCTCGGGGGAACTTCGCTGACCACTCCTGCGGTGACGAAGGGGTCGGCATACGTAACGAATGACACCGAGGGCTTTGTCATGACACCCGGTGACGCTGCGCAAGCGTATGTGGACATGCTGAACGCGTCTTTGTCTTCGAATGAAAACTTCGCTTCAGACGAGTTCACGTCCAAGTACCTTGATACAGCATCGGCGTTGAATTCCTCGCTGGCAGCTGCCGGTAAAGTGACTGCGTCGGCAAGTCTGACGGATAACCCGGTGTCGGGCGTTGTGCTGGAAGATGGTTCGGCTCTTGTCGCGACGACGTTCTCGTACACGTTGACGTATTCTCGCACGGTTGCTGGATCGACGATGCGACTGGGCGGCCAGACGGCAACCATGAACGCCGGAGACGATGATTCGGTCAAGGGCACTGCGGTTGCAACCTACGTGGCGACCGTGATGATGAACATTCCGTCGAGCGAACAGGGCGGTGTCGCGCGTATTATCGGCGCTGAACGTGTTCTTGAATCCGTGACGATGGACGAATCAACGAACCCCGGTAACTAAAGTGTTCACAATTCGGCGGTGGTTGCTTGATTGGGCACCACCGCCGACGTATGTCTGAAATGTATTGGAGGAACAATGCCGAATGAATCGAGCATGATGCCCGCTGACTCGCATGGGGCAGTGGAGCTGGGAGCTTTAGCTTCCGCTCCGGTTTCTGGCCAGGAAACGGTGTCATCTGAGGCTCAGGTGGGGTTGAATGTACCACTGGTTGTGCAGGTCAGTGAAGAGAACTTCCAAGATCTGATGGCGAATTCGGCGACCGTTCCGGTTGTCATTGTCATGTATTCGTCGTCGCAGTTGGAGTCGAAGCCGTTTGTTGCTTCGATGGAGGATCTTGCTCGCGACTATGCGGGTCGTTTCCAGTTGGCGACTGGCGATGTTGATGCGTCGCCTCAAATTGCGCAGGCGTTCCAGGTTCAGGGTGTCCCCGCTGTTGTGGCGTTGATGAATCAGCGTCCGCTTCCGTTGTTCCAGGGAATTGCGGCGAAGGATCAGGTGCGTCCGATCATCGATCAGGTGTTGGATGCTGGCGCTCAGATGGGGATTAACGGTCGTATTGCGGTGTCCGAAGAGGATACGGCTGCTCCGATTCCGCCTGCACATGAGGCTCCTCTTGCTGCCGAACAAGCAGGACAATTGGATGAAGCAATCGCTTTGTGGGAGAAGGTTCTGGATCTGAATCCGAAGGACGAGGCCGCGAAGGCTCACTTGGCGCGTGTGCGAGTTGCTGCACGGAGTGCTTCAGCTGATGCGTCTGATCCGGCCGCCCGTGCTGATGCTCTCTTTGCGTCCGGTGATCACGAAGGTGCGTTTGACCTGTTGCTGAAGATCATTGCGACGGCCGATGACATGGAAGCAAAGGATGCAGCGCGGTTGCGCTTGCTGGATCTGTTCCGCGTCGCCGGTAACACTCCCGACGTCATGAAGGCGCGCATGGTTTTGTCGACGCTCGTGCTTGTGTGAGCGACGTAGAAAGCAAGATTTTTCTTAGACTCTTGTGGGGCGGGCATCGTGATGATGTCCGTCCCACAGTGGTTGCTGCAGGGATAGCGCTTCAGTCTTCAGTGATGAGAGCTTCGATGGCTCGTACTGGAATGTCAATCCAGTCGGGGCGGTTTCGTGCTTCGTACACGGCTTCGTAGAGAGCCTTGTCGAGTTCGAGGGCTGCGATCAGTGCTCGCTTACGTTCGGTGTCTGCCTCGTTCATGTCACCGAATGAATCGCGGTATCCATCGATGAAGGCGGTGCGCATGTCGGTTCGCCATGTTTCGTCGGTGGCTTTTCCGACGGCTGCCGCGTAGTCGAAGGAACGGAGCATGCCGGCAACGTCGCGCATGGGTTGGTCAGGCATTGAGCGTTCGGCAAGCGGACGTAGGGGCTCGCCTTCGAAGTCGAGAACAAACCAGCGTGGTTCTACGCCTTCTGGAAGATCTTTTTCGTGGAGAACCTGCCCCAGGTGGTAGTCGCCGTGGATGCGTGTTGCTTCGTCGAGGCGATCAAGAGCTTCGAGGCGTGCGAAGACGCGGTCGACTTTCTCTTCGAAATTCTGAATGCGTTCTGCAAGGAAGGCGACTTCTGCCAGCGCCCACGAGGCGCGTGATCGCAGGGAGTGGGCAAGCTCTGATGGGGGAACGGGGGCGGATGTACCTAGGGAGGTGGCCATATGGGAGTGCATCTGGGCGGTCGTTTGACCGAGAGTGAATGCTAGTGCTTTTGCGGAGCTACGAACTGTTCCATTCGCTTGGTTGTCATGGGTGGCATAGTCGCAGAAGAGTTCAAAACCGTCGTCAGCGGCTGGAATGAAGGTGCAGGCTACCGCGGAGTCGGTCAGGATGGTTTCGCCCGTTAGAGCGTCGTTCCAGGTGAGTGTGGACCATGCGACGGGTGTGCGGACGCGATCCCACCCGTCCTTTGCCAATGCAACAGACACCTCAACATCGGGGTTGCGACCTGCGGCGAGAACACGGAAAAGCTTGATGACAATGTCATCAGCATAAGGATCACCTTCACCGCTACGCATGACGACGTTCGTATTCGACTGCTCACCGGTCATGACTCGTCCGCTATTGGCGCGTCTTTCGATCGCAGCGATGCCCTTATCGTCAAGGAATAATCCCTGCGTGTGGGCAAGCCTCGCCCACGCACGCCAGAAATCGGGGTGGTGCGGACCGTCAATGAATGCGACCTCGGGGGTGCTTTCCATGACGAAACCATGCGATCCGGGGATTTCGCCGGCGACAGCAAAGGAATCAAAGTCTGAAGCGGGTGCTAGGGCTAAGGGGACGTGAATCAGAACGGGGGCCTCGTCGAGAGCGTCGGGGCGTTTCACGCTGATCAACAGATCACGAATCGTGTCGCCCAATGCAACATCGGCGTGGATGCTGAGTTCATCAAGTGTCGGTGCTGCGTCACCTTTCAGTGGAAACCAACGGCGGTCCTGCATCCATGCGTGGAGCCCGGCAAGGAGGTCCTCATCTGCGGGCCACGACAGGTGCGAGGTCGAGGTGTTCACTGTTTAGTCTCCTTTGACGGATGGGGAGCATCGGTTGATGGTGCGCGGTGCATTCGTGTCTGCCCTTGTGTGGGCAACACAAATGCGGACTCATTCTATCGACATTCGTTCGATGAATGAGTCCGCCCTGAAGGTGTCAGTGCTTTGTGTCAGGCTTGACGGGTGCCAGCCAGAGTCCACCGAGCGGCGGAATACGCAGTTCGACTGAGAACGGACGGCCGTTCCACGGGATCGGTTCTGCGATGATCACACCTGGGTTGGTCACGCCGGAGCCTGCGAATTCTTCGGAGTCGGTGTTGAGGATTTCAGTCCATTCGCCACCGAAGGGCAGTCCCACTCGGTAGCCCTCATGCGGGTTACCAGCGAAGTTTGCTGCGCAGACGACGACCGGCTGTTCGGTGCCTTCACGCTTGCCCTTACGCAGGTAGGTGATGAGATTGTGATCCCCGTCGGATGCATCGATCCACTCGAAGCCCGTGTAGTCGTCATCCCAGAAAGCGGGATTCTGGGCGTACAGGTGGTTGAGTCGGGAGACCAGCGCTTGAACACCAGCGTGGCCTTCGAAGTCGGTGATCCACCAGTCGAGCGAGTAGGACTCGTTCCACTCCTGGCGCTGGGCGATCTCTTGACCCATGAACAGGAGTTGCTTGCCGGGGTGCGACCACTGGTAGGCGTACAGTGCCTTGGTGCCAGCGAAACGCTGCCAGTCGTCACCGGGCATCTTTTCGACGACGGTGCCCTTGCCGTGAACAACTTCATCGTGGGAGATCGGTAGCACGTAGTTCTCAGAGAATGCGTAGACCAGCGAGAACGTGAGTTCGCCGTGGTGCCAACGCCTGTTCACCGGGTCTTCTGCCATGTAGTGGAGGGTGTCGTTCATCCAGCCCATGTTCCACTTCATGCCAAAGCCCAGGCCACCACCACTGGTCGGTGCGGTCACGCCCGGCCATGCGGTTGATTCTTCTGCGACCATGACAATGCCAGGATGCGTGCGGTAGGCGGTCGCGTTGGCTTCCTGCAGGAATTCAATCGCTTCAAGGTTCTCGCGACCACCGTACTGGTTTGGACGCCACTGGCCGTCCTTACGCGAGTAGTCGAGGTAGAGCATCGAGGCGACAGCGTCGACGCGCAGACCGTCAATGTGGAAGTCTTCGAGCCAGTACAGGGCGTTCGCAACCAGGAAGTTGCGGACCTCGCGACGACCGAAGTTGAAAACGTAGGTTCCCCAGTCAGGATGCTCGCCACGCAACGGATCCGGATCCTCATACAGGGGAGTACCGTCGAAACGAGCAAGCGCCCAGTCGTCCTTTGGGAAGTGGGCGGGAACCCAGTCGAGAATGACGCCAATTCCGGCCTTGTGGAATTCGTCGACAAGGTAACGGAAATCGTCGGGTGTGCCGAAACGCGAGGTGGGTGCGTAGTACGAGGTCACCTGATAGCCCCACGACCCGCCGAAGGGGTGCTCCGCCAGAGGCATGAACTCAACGTGCGTGAAGCCCATTTCCTTGACGTAGGGGACAAGCTCGTCAGCCAGTCCGCGGTAGCCCAGACCCTGCTTCCACGATCCAGCATGGACCTCGTAAATCGACATCGGGCCTTCATGGACGTTGCGCTCGGCGCGGTCAGTCATCCACTTTTCGTCGGTCCACTCGTGGTAGTAGTCGGTGACGACGGAGGCTGTTGCCGGCGGTATTTCGGTGGCGCGTGCCAGCGGGTCAGCCTTCTGGAACCAGTTGCCACCGGGGCCTTGGATTTCGAACTTGTAGCGTGCGCCTACCTTTACGCCGGGGACGAAGATTTCCCAGACGCCGGACGAGCCGAGGGAACGCATCGCGGTTGCGGTGCCGTCCCAGAAGTTGAAGTCGCCGACAACGCGGACAGCGCGTGCGTTCGGTGCCCACACGGCGAAGGCAACACCGTCGACGTCGCCCATGTCGCCACTGTAGTGCTTAACGTGTGCGCCAAGAACCTTCCAGAGCTGCTCATGACGGCCTTCGGAGATGAGGTAGGTGTCCATCTCGCCGAGCGTTGGCAGGTAGTGATAGGGGTCGTCGAGAGTCGTGATCTGATCACCGTAGGTGACGCGAACGCGATAGTCGGGGATCTCTTCACCGGGAAGGACGCTAACCCACACGCCGGCGTGTTCGTGGGTCGCGGGGTACGCTGCAGTTGCGGTGACAATGTCGACTGCGTCGGCAAGGTGATGAACGGAGCGGATGGTGACTGATGAATCACCAATATGTGCGCCGAGGACAGAGTGAGGATTGTAGTGAGCGCCGTTGCCAACGGCATCGAGCGTCGCTAGATCCACGGGGATGGGGGTCAAGTCATTAGTCATGTCCACATTCTCGCACGTCATCGGCATCTTTGTGAGCTAGGCGACACTAAAGATCGCCATAAGACACCGTGAGAGCCATCCTTTCTCGATGTCAGTGTCGGTTGGTCCAAGGTTCGAGGTCAGTTGTGGGCTCAACAGAGAACACATGACCAAGACGAGTAACGGGGGAAAGGTCAACCCAGCCTTCGGATCCCCAGGTGTAGGTGGCGCCATCAAGCTCGTCGACAATGCGGAAATGACCACCGGCGGTCTGAATTCCCAGGTCGTTCAGATCAATGTGCACGGTGCCTGACACACCTTCATGAGGATTGAGCGACACAATGCAGATCACCGTGTCCGTGTTCCCGGACTCGGTGAATGTTCCGGAAACCTGCTTGGAGAAACAAATGATCTCTGGGTGAGAGGTCGGGTGAATCCGAAGCTGGTGAAGCTGACGCAGGGCCGGGTGCTTCGCGCGAGCAGCATTCAACAGGGTGAACAGTCGTGTAATGCCAAGAGGCTCAGCATCTTCCCAGTTACGTGGGCGGAACTCATACTTCTCGTTATCGTTCTGCTCTTCAAAGCCAGGACGCTGAACATTCTCAACGAACTCGTAGCCCGAGTAAATCCCCCAGTTCGGAGCGCCAAGAGCGGCGAGCATTGCACGAATCGCAAAGATCGCGGTACCGCCCGTCGTCATCTGCGGGGTCAAAATATCGTGAGTGGTCGGCCAAAAGCTCGGACGCATCAGGTGAGCGGTCTGCGTCGAAACCTCGGTCAGGTACTCTTCGATCTCCTGCTTTTGCGTACGCCAGGCAAAGTACGTGTAGGACTGATCGAATCCGACTGCGCCCAGGGTGCGCATCATCGCGGGGCGAGTAAATGCCTCGGCGAGGAAAATAATCTCCGGGTGCGTATCGTGGACGTCAGCGATGATTTCCTGCCAGAAACGCACCGGTTTCGTGTGCGGGTTATCAACGCGGAAGATCGTCACGCCGTGCTCGATCCACACTTCGAGAACATCACGAATGGCCTCGTAGATGCCGTCATAGTCGTTGTCGAAGTTCAGCGGATAGATGTCCTGGTACTTCTTCGGCGGATTCTCCGCGAACGCAATCGAACCGTCGGCGCGGGTCGTGAACCATTCGGGGTGTTCGGTGACCCACGGGTGATCGGGGGAGCACTGCAACGCGAAGTCGAGGGCGACCTCAAGTCCAAGCTCAGATGCGCGCTCAACGAAATCGTCGAAGTCATTGAAATCGCCCAGCTCGGGGTGAATCGCATCGTGTCCACCATCGGGGGAACCAATGCCATAGGGGGAACCCGGATCGCCCTCGTAGGCGACCAGCGTATTGTTCTTACCCTTACGATTTGTTGTGCCGATCGGGTGAATAGGCGTCAGATAGACGACATCGAAGCCCATTTCAGCAATGCGGTCGAGCTCGTAGGAAGCCTGCTTTAGAGTTCCCGACACCCACGATCCATCTTCACGCTGGAACGCGCCGGCTGAACGCGGGAAGATCTCATACCAGGCACCGGTCAGGGCGCGCTCACGGGCAACAGCCAGAGGGTATTCGCGTGAAGACCCAAGAAGATCGCGTACGGGGTGGGCACGGAACACGGCGCGCACGTGTGACGATACGCCCGCGGACAGGCGTTGCTGAACCGAACGCGACGTATCGCGCAGGTGGGCTGCAGCGTCACGCAGAACCTCGGCGTCCTTGGCATCGAGGGGCTTTTGCAGGGGGTTGTTCAGGGCATTTCCGTCGATGGCGCGTTCCATCAGGAGTGCGCCTTCTTCCAGCATCAATTCGACGTCGACACCTGCGTCAACCTTAATGGTTGCGTCGTGACGCCACGTGGCATAGGGGTCCGACCATGAATCGACGCGGAAAGACCAAGTGCCGGGGCGATCGGGTTTGACCCATGCTTCGTACCGGTCAAGGCCAGGCGCGATGTCCGCCATTGGAGCGCGCATGTGCTCGACGCCATCGGGGTCGAGCAAGACCGCTTCGGCCGCAAATGCGTCGTGTCCTTCACGGAAAACCGTCGCGCGAATGGGAAGAGGCTCGTTTTCTGTTGCCTTTGCAGCCAACGTGCCGTCTTCAACGACAGGGAAAACTTCAGTGACTGGGATTCGAGGAAGAAGAATGTCGCTCACGTCACCAGCCTACGTCAGTTGGGGCGCTCGCGTGGTCAGCGTGGGGCTGGAGGTTCGTGTTTGTGGCTGCGGTCAGTTTCAGATAAACCAAACCGGCTTCGTCGCCGAATTGGCGAGGTCGGCCGCGTTTTTAGACTGCGACGCCGAATATATGGCCGACGACGAAGGTCAGTGCCATTGCGACGCTACCGCCAATGAGCAGACGTGCAATTGCGGGAAGGCGAGGTGCACGACCAAGAATCGCTGAGATCCACCCAGTCAAACCGAGCGCAACAAGAACGGCGATGAATGTTGCGGGGATACGCATGCTGGGTGGGAACAACAGCATCGTGAGCAGGGGGAGGAGCGATCCACATAGGAAGGCAAGGAAGGAAGATCCCGCTGCCACCCACGGGTTCGTCAGATCGTCGTGGTCAATGTTGTGTTCAAGCGACAGGTGAGCATCCAGTGCGTCACTTTCGCTTAACGTCCGTGCTACCAACGTCGCGGTGTCTTTCGGCAGGCCTCGTTCTTCCCACAAGGACGCAAGGCGCTTTTCTTGACCAGCTGGATCAGCCGCCAGGGCAGCCTTCTGGTCGGCGACAATCTGTCGCTCCGTGTCGCGTTGGGTGGAAACGGAGACGTATTCGCCGACGGACATTGATAGGGCTGCAGAAACGATACCGGCTACACCTGCAATAGCGATGGCCTTCGTGTTTGCCGGGTTCACAGCCGCGACGCCAACAAGAAGACCCGAAATCGACACGATTCCGTCATTGGCGCCAAGAACGCCTGCGCGCAACCAGTTGAGGCGAGCCGCAAGAGACTCCTTCTTCTGGGCTACAGGCGCAATTGAAGCGACGGGTGAGCCTTTGACAGAGTCGGAAAAAGTGAACGGAATAAGAGTCGTCATGCTTTCAAACTAGGGAGAAAAAGACTGCCCCGCTAGCAAGGAAAAGCGCGCCTCTAGGACCTTTGTACTACCTAAAAATGGGTGCCCTCAATGCGCTGAGGACACCCATAGTTAGTCGGCCTGACCAGCAAAAATGGTGGTTCAGTAGTTCATCTTCATGGCGGTACGTACCTCGTGGAGGGTCTCGTTCGCCTGCTCATTCGCCTTTTCGTTACCAAGTCGTAACACTTGGAGCAAGTAGTCCTCGTTGTTGATCAGTTCGCTACGCTTTTCGCGCAGTGGAGCAAGCATCTCATTGAGGGCCTCGGTGACGAACATCTTGAGCGTGCCGGCACCCTTATCGCCGATCTGCGCGGCGATTGCCTCGGGAGCCTGACCAGACGCCAGGCAGCCCAGCATCAAAAGGTTCGCGACCTCAGGACGATTCGCGGGATCGTAGGTGATCGTGCGCTCAGCGTCAGTCTTCGCCTTCTTCAGGATCTTCGCCGTTTCGTCAGCGGTCATGCCAAGTTCGATAGTGTTGCCACGCGACTTGGACATCTTCGTGCCGTCGGTGCCGAGCAACAGCGGAACCTCGGACAAAAGGGCCTCGGGACGACGGAAGACAGGAACCTCAGGATTAGCGCGACCATAGCGCTTATCGAAACGCTGGGCGATCAGGCGAGCCTGCTCCAAGTGTGGCAGCTGATCCTGACCAACGGGAACAAGATTCGCCTTGCAGAACAGAATGTCAGCAGCCTGGTGAACTGGGTAAGTCAGCATCAGGCCAGTCATAGCGCGACCGTCGGTGGCTTCGAGTTCTGCCTTCACCGTAGGGTTTCTGTGCAACTCAGACTCGGTGACGAGAGACAGGAAGGGGAGCATCAGCTGGTTGAGCGCCGGAACGCTAGAGTGATTGAAAATCGTCGAACGCTCCGGATCAATACCGGCAGCAATGTAGTCGGCAATCAGACCAAGGACGCGTTCACGAATTGGGCCAACGCCGTCGCGGTCCGTGATCACCTGATAGTCGGCAACCAGAACCCACGTTTCAACGCCACGGTTCTGCAACAGAACACGGTTACGAAGCGTACCGAAGTAATGACCGAGGTGCAGGTGCCCGGTCGGTCGATCACCGGTCAGGATACGGAAGCGAGTGGGATCCTCATCGATGGCCAGGTCGATTTCGGCTGAACGAGCCTTCGAACGAGCAAGCGATGCGTCGGATGTCGAGTGTGCAAGTGCGTCTTCACTGGAAGTCATGGGTGTGATTCTATCGAAAGACGCGCCTAACGCTATTTCGCGTCCGCCCGCAGTTAGCGTTTGGGCGGTACCGCAATATCGGAAAGCAAGACCTGCATCGAGTTCGGTCGAAGAGTCACGATGGACTCATTGGCGACCTGTCCCAGGCTCAGGCTCAATGCGCGAGGATCGGTCCCCGGTTGAACACCCTCGTCAAGGCGAGTCCACGCTGTATTCACGCATACGAGCCAATCGACGCCGTGGCCGGTCGGAAGGCTCACATTCTGCTCGTCCAAAGCGCCGTTCACAATGACCAGAGCGTCGCGGTCGTTCCAACGCACGCCCGAACGCAACATTTGGAACACGCGATTGTCGGAAAGAGCCCAGCCTTCTGTCGGCATGGGAGCACCGGTCTTATCCAGCCACGCCACATCCGAGATTGAATCGCCGGGGACGGGTGTACCTGATTCGTAGACATCGGGGCGCAATACGGGGTGAGCTTGACGCAGGCTGATCAACCAACGAACGAAGTCCTTGTGTGCCAGTTGCTCGGGTGTCAGATTCCAGTCGAACCACGAGATTGGGGAATCCTGACAGTACGCATTGTTATTGCCCTGCTGAGTGCGACTAAATTCATCGCCGCCGAGGATCATCGGGGTGCCCGCAGAAATGAGCAGGGAGGTCAGTAGGTTGCGCTGGGTCTGGTAGCGACGACGAGAGGTCGTTTTGATTGCTTTTTTTGCCTCAACCGGGTCAACTTCGTCATCGGTCATGTTCGCGATTGATGCGACCCAGCCTTCAATTCCGTGGTTCCATGAACGATTGTCGTTCGATCCGTCGCGGTTGCCTTCCAAATTCGCCCAATTGTGCTTGGTATCGAACGCCGTGAGGTCAGCGAGGGTGAAGCCGTCGTGCGCGGTAATGAAGTTAATTGAGGCACGAGGCCCGCGTCCGATTCCGGTGCCATGATCGAAAACGGGGCGGGAACCGGCCAAACGGGTCGCTAGGTTATTCGGGCCAGACGCGCCGTGACCTTCGACGAGGGAACGAACGTCGGAGAGCCAGAAGCCACGCAGTGCCCCGCGGTAGTGGTCATTCCACTCTGAGAAGGGGAGCGGGAAATTGCCGGTCTGCCAGCCTCCGGGGCCGATATCCCAGGGCTCAGCGATGAGCTTTGTCGTTGACAGTGTTCGGTCGGTTGCCATTGCCATCAGCAACGGGTGCTTCGGGTCGAATCCCGTGGCGAAGCGTCCAAGGGTTGCGGCCAAGTCGAAGCGGAAACCGTCGACGCCCATTGTGTCTGCCCAGTAGCGCAGGGAATCGAGGATCATCGACATTGTCTTGGGATTGTCGACGTTCACGGTATTTCCGGTGCCCGTGTCGTCAATACAGGCGACGGGAACCGTGTTCGTGTGGCGGTAGTACAGGTCAGAATCGAGTCCACGCCACGAAAGTGACGGGCCGGCGTCGCCACCTTCACACGTGTGGTTGTAGACGACGTCGAGGATGACTTCGATCCCTGCCTCGTGCAGGATCGACACCATTCCGCGGAACTCGTCGACGACTGCTTGGGCGCCACGCTCTTGCGCTGAATGAGTTGCGTAAGAAGGCTCAGGAGTGAAGAAGTTCAGGGTCGAATAACCCCAGTAATTAGTCAGACCACGTTCCGATAGGAACGGTTCCTCACATTTCGCGTGAACGGGGAGAAGTTCAATGGAAGTGATTCCCAGGTTCTTCAGGTAATCCACTGACGCAGGATGTGCCAAGCCCGCGTATGTTCCCTGCAATTCGCCAGGAATACCGGGCATGTTCTTCGTAAAGCCCTTGACATGGACCTCGTACACAATCGTCTTTTCCCACGGGACTCGTGGCTTTGGTGCCACGGGGAAGCGGGAATCAACGACAACGGAGCAGGGGACATGCTCACGCGAATCAAGAGGCGAACGCGCAAATGGATAAGAAGTCGGATATAGGTTCTCGTCAACGATGTGCCCGTAGACTGCGGCACTCATGTCAACGCTTCCCTCGAGGCCTCGTCCGTAGGGATCCAACAGGAACTTCGCCGGATTATAGAAGAAGCCATGATCGGGATCCCACGGGCCATCAGCGCGGAAACCGTAACGCGTGCCCACACCCAAGCCATTGATATGACCGTGCCAAATGCCCTCGTTGCTAGGAATTAGCGCATACCGCGTTTCAGAGTCGTCTAAGTCCAGAACACAGAAATCAACGTGCGTCGCCAGGCGTGCCACGACGGAAACGTCAAGACCACCGTTTGCAACGTGGACACCGAAGCGAGGAGGAACAGGGTTCGGCTGAGTAACATTCACGAGCGCCACCGAGTGATCGTGCGAATGGTCGTGGCCCATGATGTCCTCTCTCTAGCCAGAACATGCTTGAACGGTAATGGTTCAAGAAACTGTTGATGGGAACTGCGTCTTCTTGTCAATGTATCGCGCACATACTCAAAAAATGTACGCTACCACCCGCACTATTATTGCAAGCCGGCAAGGTTTCTGACGCAACGTAGTCAAAGCGTGTGGGAAAACCCATCTCACACCCCTTGCTCTTCGGGCTTACTCGCCCTTTGTGGCACGCTAGAAGCTATGAGAATTGTCGTATGCGTGAAACACGTTCCAGACATGCAGTCGGAACGCCGATTCGAAGATGGTCGCATTGTTCGTGGCGAAGATGACGTCCTCAACGAACTGGACGAAAACGCCATTGAAGCAGCCGTTCAACTGGTCGAAGATAACGGCGGTGAAGTCATCGCCCTGACCATGGGGCCCGAGGACGCTGAAGACGCCCTGATGCGCGCGCTCCAGATGGGGGCCGACCGGGGTGTTCTTATCAGCGACGAGGCACTGGCTGGAGCTGATGCCGGGCTGACCGCGCTCGCATTGGCTGGAGCCATTCAGACGCTCGCCGACGAAAAACCCATTGACCTTGTTATTACGGGTATGGCATCGCTCGACTCGATGACCTCAATGCTTCCCGCGGCGCTTGCGACCCGCTTACACTTCCCGTTGCTCGGTCTGGCCCACGAAATCTCCGTCGATACCGGCGCCTCGACCATTGATATCAAACGCAACGCCGACGGGTACGAGGACGTCCTTTCCGCACCCATGCCGGCAGTTGTCTCGGTCACCGACCAGATCAACGAACCCCGCTATCCGGCATTCGCGGCCATGAAGGCCGCACGCAAGAAGCCAATGGACACCTGGGAACTGGCCGACATCGAAGAAAGCGTTGCCGGCTCGGCTATCGCCCAGCGTGGCCAGGTTACCGAGGTCCTCGAATCCAACGAGATCACCCGCGACAGCGCCGGAACGATCATCCCCGACTCCGGTGATGCAGGCGTCCGACTGGCCCAGTACCTCCTCGAAGTGGTGAAGTGACATGGCAACTCTTTCTCAACCGATCCTCGTCCTTGCTGACCACCAGGGCAGTGACGCCGACGGCTGGCACCTGACCCCAGCATCGGCGCAGATCATTTCTCTCGCGTCCACGTTGAGCGACGCTGGAGTTGTCGCACTTTCCCTAACCACGAACCCGGATATGACCACGCTGGGTGCCCTCGGCGTGGAAAAGGTCCTCGTCCCCGGTATTGACCACTCCAGCGCACGCGTCAGCGCAGTCGTCGCAGACGCCGTCGCATCCGCAGTCACGACACAGAAATTCGGAGCCCTCTTCGTTGTCTCGACCTACCGAGGCCGTGAAGTCGCGTCCCGTATCGCCACCCTGACCAACTCCGGAGTTGTCAGCGACGCCATCGGCGTTGAGGTCGACGACGACTCCCTGGTTGTCACGACCACCGCGCTCGCGGGCTCGTGGTCGAATCGCCTGAAAGTCTCGGGTTCGCTTCCGGTTGTGGCTCTTCGACCCGGATCCTTTGATGTCCTCGAGTCCGCGCCGGTCACTCCGGTCGCCGAATCCATCGACGTTGAGCTCAGCGATGAGGCTCGTGCAGTGACGGTCGTCTGCTCGTCTGCACTGGAGTCAACGGGCGTTTCGCTGACTGAGGCCTCCACCGTTGTTGTTGCAGGTCGCGGAACAAACGGCGATGTGAACATCGTCAATGAATTGGCAGATGAACTCGGCGCGGCAGTTGGCGCTACTCGCGTTGTCTGCGATGAAGGCTGGGCACCTCGTACCATGCAGATCGGCCAGACCGGTCTGTCAGTGTCGCCGAACCTCTACATTGGACTGGGTGTTTCCGGAGCTATCCATCACACGGTTGGTATGCAGTCCAGCGCCCACATCGTCGCTGTCTGCGATGACCCTGATGCTCCGATCTTTGAGATCGCAGATTTCGGCGTTGTTGGCGACATGTTCGAGGTTATTCCGGCTGCACTGGAAGAAATCAAGAAGGCGCGCGACGCCGAGTGACGCACTACCTAGATCACGCTGCAACAACCCCGATCCGTCCTTCAGCGTTGGAGGCATGGGTCGAGGCTCAGCGTGAGCTCAGCGCCCATCCCGGGAACCCGGCTTCATTGCACGGTGGCGGTAGACACGCAAAGAGGATGTTGGAGGACGCCCGCGAACGTGTCGCTATCGCCTTGAGCTGCGAGAAGCCCGAAGTGATCTTTACGTCCGGTGCCACCGAATCAGATGCCATCGGCGTACACGGGGGAGCGCTCGCTGGACGTGCATTTAACGCTGATCGGAACACTGTTCTTCTGTCCCCGGTTGAGCACGATGCTGTAGGAAATCAACGCGAGTATTTAGAATCGCGCGGGTTTGCTGTTGAGCTTTTCCCTGTGGCGTCCAACGGCGTGTGCGTCATCGATACTGACGCGTTGGCGCAGGTGAAAGATCAGTGTTCTCTTGCTTCGCTCACCTTGGTCAGCTCAGAAATTGGGACAATTCAGCCGGTATCGCAGATGGTCGAGGCGCTTGATGGTCGTTCCATGCCGATCGCTCAGCGTCCACTGACCCACACCGATGCCGCGCAGGCAATGTCTCTGATGGACGTGTCCTATGCGGAACTCGGCGTTGACTTGATGACCGTGGGTGGTCACAAGATTGGTGCGCCGGCGGGGACTGGTGTGCTGGTTGCACGTCGCGGGCTGAAGATTCCAACCGATCGTCCCGGCGGTGGGCACGAGCGCGGGATTCGTTCAGGAACCCCCGACGTTGCCGGCGCGTGCGCGTTCGCAGTAGCGCTTGAAGAAACGGTTGCTCAGCGCCAAGAGTGGCAGGTCCGCGCGACGCTTCTGCGCGATCGTTTGGCGCGCGCTCTGCCGGACTGTGCGCGACTGACTGTTTCTCCGGATGACGCGTTGGCTTCGATCGTTCATCTGTCGATTCCGACGTCGCATCCTGAAGCGGTCCTGATGGCGATGGACATGGCAGATATCCACGTCTCTGCTGGTTCTGCGTGCCACGCGGGGGTGACGCGCCCGTCCAACGTTGTCCTGGCACTGGGAGCCACCGAAGCTGAAGCGCTGGGAGTCCTGCGCATTTCCACCGGACATGACACGACCGAAGCGGATATTGATGCATTCGTGGATGCTCTTGAACGCGCCGTCCTTGCAGGGCAGGCGTTAGACTCTCACGATCGAGACCGCATGCACGGTCGAACCCACTGAAAGGACAATTGAATGCGTGTTCTTGCCGCACTTTCCGGAGGGGTGGATTCGGCTGTCGCTGCAGCGAAAGCGGTCGAGGCCGGCCACGATGTTGTCGGCGTCCACATGGCTTTGTCGAGTCAACCGCAGGAATGCCGTATCGGTTCGCGAGGTTGTTGCTCCGTTGAAGATGCGGGCGATGCTGCGCGAGCAGCCGAAATCATGGGGATCCCGTTCTACGTGTGGGACCTCGCCCAAGAATTCGAAGAAACCGTCATCGAAGACTTCGTTGAACAGTACAAGCTGGGGCATACGCCGAACCCGTGTGTGCGTTGCAACGAGTTCGTGAAATTCCGTGAACTTGCGACGCGCGCGAAGGCACTGGGTTTCGATGCTGTCTGCACTGGCCACTACGCTGCAATCGTTGATGGTCCATCCGGCCCGGAATTGCACCGCGGCGCGGATTCTCTGAAAGACCAGTCGTATGTTCTGGCAATCATGGGGCGTGATGAACTGTCACGCGTTCTACTACCCCTTGGCGATGCTCCCACCAAGGCGTGGGTGCGCTCCGAAGCGCAGCGTCTTGGCCTGGGCGTGTCCAACAAGCCGGATTCCTACGACATTTGCTTCATTCCCGACGGAGATACGCAGGGCTTCTTGCGCACTCGATTGGGTAGCGATGAAGGTGAGATCGTGAGTCCCGACGGCGAGGTCCTCGGCACCCACCAGGGCTACTGGAACTTCACGGTTGGTCAGCGACGAGGTCTGCATATTGATCGTCCCGCCGAAGATGGCAAGCCTCGCTATGTTCTGGAAACCCGTCCGGAATCGAACCAGGTCGTCGTTGGAGCATCGACTCTGCTCAGCGTGGATCGAATTGAATGTGAGGACGTCGTCTGGTTGGCTCCCGATGATCTGGGGGCCTCAACGGATGACCTGTTCGTCCAGGTTCGCGCCCACGGTACGCCCGTTCCTGTTTCCCTAGTCGAGCACGATTCCGAAGACGAGGCGCGTGAAGGAGGGGAACGCCACTTGGTCGTGTCCCTTTCCGAATCGATCCGTGGCGTTGCTGCCGGCCAGTCGCTGGTCATATACCGTGACACCCGTGTCTTGGGGGAAGCAACGATCATGCGGGCAAGCCGAGCCTCGTCGTTCGCAGCCTGATGGTTTCTTACGAGGTCCACGGATAAGCTCAGTTCGCCGGGGTTGCCACCGACCTTGTACACTAAACGAGCACTGTTTGCGAGCATAGGTTCCATGCGGAACCTCGTCACCCTCGAAAACAGGTTCGCGCGCGAGTGGCGGAATTGGCAGACGCGCTGGATTTAGGTTCCAGTGTCTTTGACGTGTGGGTTCGAGTCCCATCTCGCGCACCAGGTTTTCCCGCATGATTCTGCGGAAAGGCCGAGGTGCCACAAGCGCCGAGACTACAGCGAGACTACAGATGACCAGTGCAAGGGGTTATCTTGAAGAATCGTTGACCTAGTTTCGGATGGCCTTGCGAGGCGTATCCTCATGCTCAAACCGTCCCCCGTCGTCCTCAAAAGCGGCACGATCATCTACCGCGTCCAATACCGTCTGCGCCCCGGCGCGACCCCGACATCCGACCGTTTCGAGACTTACCGGCAGGCCCTCTACTTCTGCGCCCTCATCGACCGTGTCGGCCCCTTCGTGTGGTTTCCACCCTCGATCACAATGACGGGAGTAAAGTCGATGAGCTGTAAGTCAGGCGGCATGGAAGCGTTTGTTTGCTCCTTGGCGGGTCATGCCGAGAACGTCGCCGATTGCTTGCCAGGAAATGCCTGCTTCTCGGGCGGACGCAACGGCGGCGTCAAGGGCTGTTTCGGCTTCGCGGGCGCGCAGTTGAGCGACTGCGATTCTAGCCAGGGTCGGATCGTCAATGGTGGTCAGAGGATCGGGTCCTGTTCCGTTGTTGGCGTTTTCGATTTCGTTAAGCATCTGTGCAGTGGTTTTCATGGGTCACTTCTTCCTGAGGAACTTCTTTCGGGCGGGCATGGCGTGGAAAACGTTGTTTTCGTTATTCACGCCGATTTCGAGGAGTGTGCCTGTATCTGTCGAGCCGATGACTATGACGTAGCCGTCGAAATAGTGGACAAGGATGGGGTTGTTCAAAGCGTGGTCGATCTCTTGGCGAGAGAAGCCATGTTTCCAGGCGCTGTTCAGAAACCCCATAACGGTAACTATAGTTACCATTCCCCATGTTGTCAACTCCTGTTACCAAGGTGGAGGGGTGTGAAATGCCTGAGGAGGAGGTGATGCGATGTCGTGGGTAAGGCAGGGGCTGACTCGGGTGGGGCTGGCGGTCGCCGGTCTAGGAAGAGGCGTAGAAGGAGGAAGCGTTGATGGGTGGTGGGGTGTGTCCAGTTTCTGGTGAGTCTTTGTTGGGTGGTCAGACTATTAGCAGGACTGCGGTCGCAAGAGTGGGCACTGCTGTTTCTGATCTGCCGGAGTTGTTGGCGGATCTTGACTACGTGGCAGGTGGTCTTTCTCATGGGGATTCTGCCGTGGGTGGGGGTGTTCCTTCTTCGAAAGAGCCGGTCAATCTCAGTTTGGTTCTTGAGGTGTGGGAGGCGGTGGACTTGTTGGCTGAGTGGGCTAACGCTTTGTTGGTCTTTGTGACGGGTCCGAAGTCCCATCTCGCGCACAACGGAAGGACACCAGTTGAATGCTGGTGTCCTTCTTTCGTCAATAGCCCGAATACAGTTGTGCCTCCAAGTAGAAAGTCTCGGAGGCACAACCATGAATCGTAAGGATCAGGCGATGAGCGGCAGGCGAGTACGCACGTACACGGTTAGTGCAACGAGCGCTGCGAGCACAATCCCCAGGCCGATGAGTCCTGAACCGGTGATGGAGAACGTGATGTAGCCAAGCAACGCAGCTCCTGCACCGGCAAGCGCATAGGGAAGCTGAGTGTTGACGTGCGTGATGTGGTTACAGCCAGCGCCGGTCGACGACAGAATCGTCGTATCGGAGATCGGGGAGCAATGGTCGCCCCAGACGGCTCCAGCAAGAACAGCGCCGAACGCGGGAATCAGCAGGTCGGAACCGTTGGGAACAGCTGCCATGACTTCGCCGGCAATCGGGAGCAGGATTCCGAAGGAACCCCACGATGTGCCCGTCGCGAACGCCATAGCACCTGCGATGACAAACATCAGTGGCACCAGCCACTGGGCAGGCAGGCTTGAGGATTCAACCAGCGCACCAAGGTAGGCGCCAGTACCGAGCTCAGAAATGAGCGAGCCTAGCATCCATGCAAACAGCAGGATCTCGATAGCCGGAAGCATCGAACGAGCGCCCTCGACGACACCCTTTCCGGCAGTCTTTAGCTCGAAAGCAGGATCCTTGTGCGTGTAGTGGAAGTAGTAGTATGCCGCGGAGATCAGGCCAAGAACACCACCGACATTCAGCGACACGGCGACGTCGGTGTTTGCCAAGATATCCAGGGCATTCCACGACTTAGAAGCAGAGTGGCCGGTCCATGCGATGCCAGCAAGAACGCCCAGGATCAGGATGACGAAGGGGACGATCAGTGCGCGCATGGCGCCAGGTTCGTGACGTGGTAGGTTGTCGGTCAACTGGCCGGGAATCTGCTCTCCCGGATCGTAGACGTGACCGTGCTCGACCGCGCGACGTTCTTCGCGTCGCATCGAGCCGAAGTCGACTTCGAAAATGACGGTCAACCACAACAGGACGACTGCGCCGATGGCGTAATAGTTCATGCCCGCGCTACGCAGGAATGCGCCCGCGTCGGTCACCTGAATTGAGGTTGCTGCAACGATCGGTGCCATGATGCCGATGATCGAGGCGCCCCACGAAGAAAACGGTGCAAGAACAGCGACCGGTGCCGACGATGAGTCGATCAGGTAGGCGAGCTTTGCGCGAGACACCTTGTGGCGGTCGCTAATAGGGCGTGCCACCTGGCCTACGGCAAGCGCGTTGAAATAGTCGTCAATGAAAATCGCGGTACCGAGTGCGGCGGCGAGAATGTGGGCACCTCGCCGACCTTTGATCTTCGTCATCGTCCATTCTGCAAACGCTGCGGTGCCACCAGCCATCAGGACAAGCGAGGTGATAATGCCCAACGTGATAAGGAACAAGAGAATCAGAACGTAATAGGCGTTGATTGCGCCTTCGGTGAAGAAAATCTGAGAGAAAGCACCCCAGATTTTAACGACTGTTGCGACGATCCCGCCGTTTTCGATAAGGAATGCAGCGGAGATAACGCCGGCTGCGAGCGACATGATGACCTTCTTGGTCGTGATGACAAGAGCAATCGCAAGAATCGGTGGGATGAGTGTGAGAACGGGGTATGCCTCGGTCACGGGGGTCTCCTCAGTACAGTTGGGATGAATTCAGGCTAGGCAAGGCGCATGAGGCCGCGCCTTCGGTGTTCTTACTCTGGACATTTTGATTGCGCGGGTAGCGCAGGATTCGACGAGCGCAGCGCTATCGGCGTCGATATGCTTTTGACATGACTCAACTTGAAATTGGAGCGAAGGCTCCGGAGTTTACCGCTGAATCTACGCAGGGACTGATCTCACTGCCTGAGTTGCTTGCGGGCAGTGAAAAGGGCGTTATCGTCTACTTCTATCCGAAGGCCTCGACCCCTGGTTGCACGACGCAGGCCTGCGATTTCCGTGACAACCTGAACACAATGAAGGCAGCTGGGTACACGGTTGTGGGCGTAAGCGCGGACACAATGCCAGCCTTGGAGAAGTTCACTCAGAAGCAGGGACTTAACTTCCCGCTGATCTCGGATCCCGAGCATGCAATCCTTGAACCGTGGGGCGCGTGGGGTGAAAAGAAGAACTACGGCCGTATCTTCACGGGCATCATTCGTTCGACCATTGTTGTTGGCAAGGATGGCACGGTTGCGCTTGCTCAGTACAACGTGAAGGCGACGGGTCATGTGGCGCGCCTACGTCGCGACCTCGGTTTGGACGACTGATACCGGCTCGTGGCTAACTTTGTCGCCCTATACGTCTTTCCTTGATCGCCGTGTCTCATCATCGCTTCTCGAAGCAGGGACAGAAACCCTAATACGGGTTAATAGACAAAAATCGTTGCTTAAGATCGGTGTTTTCAGTG
>NZ_JAQEVQ010000009.1:0-84020 GCF_027694595.1 Pauljensenia sp. OF14-1SRA
GCTTATAGGCCAAAACGTGTTGGTTTCGGTTTAGTAGGTTTCGTGCCAGGTTCCGCTGTGGTGGAAGTCGGTCCAGTTAACTGCAGTTCCCCACCTGTCGATCTCGGCTTGTGCTTGGGCGCGGTGGCTGGCCTTGTCGAATTGGTCAATGATCTGTTGGTCGGTGATCGTGGTCCTGAGGATGTGTGCTGGGGTGGCAGGGAACTCGGTGTGCAGGTAGCACCACCACAACACTGTCTTGACCTGGTGATTAAGACTCATGCCACGGTGGGCTCGTAGCACGCAGCGTAGTTGGGTATTAATCCCGCCCTCGATCAGGTTCGACGTCTTGGCAATGGGGTCACCTTCAAGGTCAAGGGCGGGATCGAGGTAGGTAAACAGCGTGCCTTGTTTGACCAGCGTGTTCAGGGAGCTCTTGGCCTGGATCAGCCGGGCATGGGTGGCAACCCAACGTCCGTCTGGTAGCCGGGTGCGCTGGGCTAGGAATTCCTTGTAGGTGGTGTTCCAGGTGGCGAGTTTGCTCATCCATGCCACTGCCTGGTCAAAGGTAGTGACCTCGAGCAAGGCCTGAGCAAGACTGTAGAGATCAACACCTGCCTGAGTGCGTGGCCGGGTGGTGGTCTTACGCTTGACCGCGCTATAGGCGTGAAAGACACAGCGTTGGATCCGGGTGGTAGGCCAGGTGGTCTTCACCGCGCTGGCGATGCCTTGCCCACCATCACACACGACAACATCTGGGGGCGCGATCCTAGACATCAGTGCTTGCCAGGCGCGGGTGGTCTCACCCTTGGCCACGTACCAGCCAAGCACATGGGTCTTGGTGCAGGCAATAAGAACCACCAGCTTGTGGGACAGGTAGATTCCGTCAACAAAGACCACATGGTTAACCTCGTCAACCAATGGAGAAACTGGCCATAGATGCCAAAATGGTTCGTTACGCCGTCGTATGGTGCGCCCCTTGGGCCCGTAATCGGCCAAGGTGTATTTGCCGGTGACGAAGTCTAAAAACGCACTGAAATGCCGGGCACGGGTATCGTTACGCCGAGACTGGCTTGCCCTACACGCAAGACAGCGGAACCTTGGCCTACCTGCTCGAGTTGAGCCCCATTTTTGCGTCGTGCCACCACAGATTTTGCATCGAGGATTTCCCATCCCCCAATCCAAGCCGATTCAAACCCCGACCTTACCGCGGAATATCAATCAAAAACCGGGATAAAACCAACACGACCTGGCCAACCAAGAACTCAAGTCACAACGAGTCCAACCCCCACTTTTCGGCTTTGTAGCAACAAAAGACAGCCCAAAAACCAACACAACCTGACCTATAAGCCGAGTTTGATGCTTCTCAGCACACCACGATCAGCGAAATGAAAAGTGCCACGGTAGTACGAAAACTACCGTGGCACACTTCGAAAGTACCCCGAGTGGGATTCGAACCCACAACAAGCCGGGTTTGAGCCGACCGCCTCTGCCAGTTGGGCTATCGGGGCGTCGCCGTAATTGGCGCCGTTTAAGTTTATGATAGAGCTAGCAAACCTACAAACCGAGGATCAATTATGACCACTGAAGTTCAAAACGAACCACGCCGCGTTCTTGTCGCAGAAGATGAGGGTCTGATTCGTCTGGATATCGTTGAAACCCTCACTTCTGCCGGGCTTGAGGTTGTTGGTGAGGCCGCAGACGGTGAAGAAGCCGTCCAGCTTGCACTTGAGCTCGAACCCGATCTCTGTGTCATGGACGTGAAGATGCCTCGCATGGATGGCATTACCGCCGCTGAAAAGATCCTTCAGGAGCTTTCGTGTGCTGTCGTCATGCTGACCGCGTTTAGCCAAACAGAGCTTGTTGAACGCGCACGCGATGCGGGGGCAATGGCGTATGTTGTCAAGCCCTTCAGCCCCGCTGATTTGATTCCTGCCATTGAGATTGCCCTTTCGCGTCATCAGGAAATCGAATCTCTTGAAGAGGAGATCGCCGATCTTTCTGACCGTTTCGAAACCCGTAAGCGCGTTGACCGCGCGAAGGGCCTGTTGCAGAAAAACATGGGCATGACCGAGCCCGAGGCCTTCCGCTGGATCCAAAAGACGTCAATGGATCGGCGTCTTTCAATGCGCGAGGTCGCTGACGCTGTTATCGATCAGGTTGACGACTAAATCCGCAGGATGACACAAACGGTGGCGGGCAGTTCGTAGGAACTGCCCGCCACCGTGAGTTTGTACTGGTCACAGCTTCATCATCATTTGAGTGAGGTCACTGCAACGTTCAGGTCATGCTGCTTCAATCAGCTCAAGGCCGAGGAAGTCAGCTGCGCGTCCGCGTGAACGCGGATTGGAAAGATCCGAAATTGCGCGAGCAATATTCGCATCATTCATTTCGTCAAACCAAGGCTTGACTGCATTGGCCAGCTGGTCGATTTCCAGGTTGTTTGCCTGACGATCCAGTGCCTGAGAATGGACTGACACAGTCCGGGTACGTTTATTCATTTTTCTTCTCCATCATTCATTCATCAGACCGTATGCAGGTATGCGCGTTGTTCGCGCAGGCAACCTCATACGGTAGGTCGTATGTGCCGAAAGCAATCTCAAATACCCTCATCGGCATTCTTACTCGCCGTGGCACTCTCACTACCCTACACGGTTTGACGTATTCCGCCACCTAAAACGCGTCTTCGTGTTGCACGCAATGAAGCCCCTAGTCCGTCAAGAACAATCAAAGTGTTTGTGTCACGAATAAAAATGGCCAGACTACCGAAGCAGTCTGGCCACCTTCACATGCTGGTGTCAGCGAAGTCCGCCACCGATTGAGTAGTCGATCTCATCGCCCACCTTGTGCAAGCGAAGCATGTTCGAGGAACCTGCGGTCCCCGGTGGCATACCTGCAACGATCACGAGTTCGTCACCAATTTCAGCGAGGTGCGACGACTGCGTAACCTGGTCGACCTGCCACACCATGTCATCGGTGTGACGGACCTCAGGAACGCGGTAGGTCTGAATACCCCACGTCAATGCCAGGCGACGACGCGTTGATTCCAACGGAGTAAATGCGAGCATTGGAATCGGGCGACGCAGACGCGACATCATGCGAGCCGAAGCACCGGACTGAGTGAAAGTCACCAGGTAGCGAGCATCAAGATGCTCGGCAATCTGAGCGGCAGCTTCACAGATAACGGCCGCACGGTCGTTGACGAAGAAACCGTTCAGTGCGGCGATCATTTCGCCACCGTTTTCTTCGGTGGACTCGATAATACGAGCCATCGTGCGAACAGCTTCGATCGGGAACGCCCCCACTGAAGTTTCGCCGGAAAGCATAACCGCATCGGCACCGTCAAGGATGGCGTTTGCACAGTCAGAAGCTTCAGCGCGGGTCGGGCGAGGATTCTTAATCATGGAATCCATGACCTGGGTTGCGACGATAACCGGCTTCGCAGCACGGCGAGCCAATTCAATGGCGCGCTTCTGAACCAGCGGAACGGACTCGAGTGGCATTTCAACGCCAAGGTCACCGCGGGCAACCATGATCGCGTCAAACGCATCGACGATTTCCTGGAGTGCTTCGACAGCCTGTGGCTTTTCGATCTTGGCGATCACCGGAAGACGACGACCGTATTCGTCCATGATCGCGTGGACATCGTTGATGTCCTTTGCATTGCGGACGAACGACAGAGCGATGAAGTCTGCGTCGTTTTCCATTGCCCAACGCAGGTCCTCTTTATCCTTCTCGGAAAGAGCAGGAACGGACACCGCGACGCCGGGAAGGTTCAAGCCCTTGTGGTCAGAAACCACGCCGGGGACCTCAACCTTGGTGATGACGTCGGTATCGGTGACCTCGACAACGCGGACTGCGACGTTTCCGTCGTCAATCAGCAGGCGATCGCCGGGAGCACAGTCACCGGGCAAACCTTTGAAGGTCGTACCAACGAGTTCCTTAGTTCCAGGCACGTCGCGGGTTGTGATGGTGAACGTGTCACCAACAGTGAGGACCTGGGGTCCTTCTTCGAACGTCTCCAGGCGAATCTTCGGCCCCTGCAGGTCGACAAGAATTGCAATGGCACGTCCTGAAGTCGCAGAAGCGCGACGGACCTTTTCAATGACAGCTTCGTGCTCTGCAGCCGTGCCGTGTGATCGATTGATTCGGGCGACGTCCATACCGGCGTCAACCAGTGCTTGGACTTGCTCCGAAGAATCAGTGGCAGGGCCGAGAGTACATACAATTTTTGCTCGGCGCATAGGCTAAGCCTACCGCGATTGGGCTTCAGAACTCTTATTCAGGGATTCAATTTCAAGGTGATCGTTCCCATGTTCAGCGATTTCCGAAACGTTTTCGTCGGTTTCAACAGGCACGAAACGTTCGTCGCCCTGCAAGATAGTGGATCGTCCCAGCTTGCCAGCAACGGAGTAGACGAGGAGGCCTAGCGCCAAAATGGCGAGCGATGTCCATACGTTCAAGCGCATTCCGAGGAAGGTGTGAGCCGTGTCGATGCGCATCATTTCAATCCAGCTTCGTCCAAGTGGATATGCGATCAGGTAGAGCGCGAACACCTGTCCAGAGGCGAAACGGAAACGACGATCGCACCACACGATGATTGCTGCCATCGTCAGATTCCACAGGCACTCGTAGAGGAATGTTGGGTGAAACAGGGTTCCCGAGGCAAAACCATCGGGCAGATGCGCGTCGTCGATCTGCAAACCCCACGGCAACGTCGTGGGGCCACCGAAAAGCTCTTGATTGAACCAGTTCCCCCAGCGACCAATGGCCTGGGCGACCAGTAATGCTGGTGCAAGCGAATCAGCAAGCGGGCCGAGGCGCTTCCCGGAACGTTTCACTGCAATCCAAGCGCCGAGCGCACCCAGAGCGACGCCGCCCCAGATGCCCAAGCCACCTTCCCAGATTCGGATGATTCGAGCCGGATCACCGTTTGGACCAAAGTAGGCTTCGGGGGATGTGATGACGTGGTACAGGCGAGCTCCGATAAGGCCGATCGGGATCGCCCAAAGGGCCACGTCATACATCAGTTCCGGGTCACCGCCACGTTTTGCGTAGCGTTTGGCCGTCCAGTAGACGGCGATAAACATGCCGATAACGATGATTAATCCGTAGGCGCGTAGCGGTAGCGGACCGATGTACCAGACGCCCTGCGACGGCGAAGGGATGGAGGCACTGATCACAATCGGGCTCCTTTCACTCCTGAAACCAAGTCTTGAGCACGTTCTTCAAGAAGACGAAGGCCGCGGTCAATTGGCTCGTTAAACAGTGTCTTCACCAGTGCGGAGCCCACGATAACGCCGTCGGCGTACGCACCGATTTCTTTTGCCTGCTGGCCGTTCGAAATACCAAGACCAACGCACACGCGCTGAGCCCCGGCATCTCGCGTGCGTTCAACGAGGTCTTTGACATGCTCGCCCACGGATGCGCGAGCACCGGTAACACCCATCGTCGAGGCAGCGTACACCCAACCTTCACTATGCGCACTGATCAGTTCCAACCGGTGCCTCGGAGACGAGGGGGCAACAAGGTATGTGCGCTCCAAGCCGTATTTTTCTGCGCTTGCTTCCCACTGCGCCCCTTCTTCTGGAGGAAGGTCGGGGGTAATCAGACCGGAACCACCCGCAGTGGCAAAATCACGGGCAAAGCGATCCACACCCCACCACTCGACAGGATTCCAGTAGGTCATCACCGCGGTGGTCAGCCCATAGCTGGTCAGTTCTTCAACAGCTCGAAACAGATCTTCAAGGTGAGTACCGCATTCAAGAGCAGCAACTGTTGCCTTCTGAATCGTGGGTCCATCCATTCCTGGATCGGAATAGGGGAAGCCCAGTTCTAGTACGTCAAGACCACAATCTGCAAGGACTTTGCCCGCTCGAATGGAATTATCCACCGACGGAAAACCAACGGGAAGGTATCCGATGAGAGCTGCGTCGCCTCGTGAATGAGCTTCGTCGATGCGACGCCCAGCTTTCAATTCTTTGCTCACTTGCCCGCCTCTTCGTCATCGTCAAACTGGGAAATGCCAGTCGAACCGGCACTAGGGTCAATCACTTGACGAGTCGCATGCCCCAAGTTGAACCATTTCGATGCCGTGTCCACGTCTTTATCTCCGCGTCCCGACACGGTGACAATGGCAATCGGACCTTCATCTTCAGCAAAGGGACCGCCGTTTTCGCGAACCTTCTGCGTGGCCCACTGGCGGATACCAGCAAGAGCATGGGAAGACTCAATTGCGGGAATAATACCCTCGGTGCGTGATAGCAACATGAAAGCATCCATCGCATCGGCATCGTTGATGGGAATGTAGCGAGCGCGACCGGTCGCAGCGAGCCACGAATGTTCGGGGCCAACACCCGGGTAGTCGAGACCCGCCGAAATCGAATGTGATTCCTTCGTTTGGCCGTCTCGTTCTTGAAGCAGGTACGTGCGGGCTCCGTGAAGAACCCCGGTTTCATTCGCGGTAATCGAGGCAGCATGACGACCGGTCTCAACCCCGTCTCCACCAGCTTCGCACCCGAGTAGTTCAACATCGGGATCATCGAGGAATGCGGTAAAAGTACCGATTGCGTTCGAACCACCACCGATACATGCGCAGACGATGTCCGGCAAACGGCCTTCCATTGCCAGAAGCTGTGCTCGAGCCTCATCACCAATCACTCGCTGTAAATCACGAACAAGTTCCGGGAATGGATGAGGACCAGCCGCGGTACCGAAGATGTAGTTGGTTGTAGCTTCGTTCGTCACCCAATCGCGGAATGCTTCATTGATTGCATCCTTCAGAGTCTTCGAACCGGATGTTACGGCGACAACTTCCGCCCCAAGCATCTGCATTCGAGCCACATTCAGTGCTTGACGTCGAGTGTCTTCTTCGCCCATGTAGACGGTGCACTCCAAGCCAAGAAGCGCCGCTGCAGTGGCGGTCGCAACACCGTGTTGCCCGGCGCCGGTTTCAGCGATGACTCGGGTTTTGCCCAGTTCCTTCGTCAAAAGAGCTTGGCCAAGCACGTTGTTGATCTTGTGTGAGCCCGTATGGTTCAAGTCTTCGCGCTTCAAAAAGACGCGCACTCCCCCAAGCTCGCGGGAGAAACGAGGTGCCTCGGTCAGCAAAGACGGACGACCCGCATACCCAACAAACAGGTCACGAAGACGCTTCTGAAACGCAGGATCGGGCCACAGGCGCTTCCACTCACGTTCAATAACCTCGAGTGGTCCCATCAACGATTCGGCGACAAACCGTCCACCGAATTGGCCAAAGTACGGCCCTTGAACGTTTGACAGTGCCACGTTACTTCTCCTCTAGAGCGGCGCGGACGCGCGCCTTACGGTCGGTCAGGAGAGCCGGATGAGAGCCGGCACATACCATGTCGCGAATGGATGACAACGGATCACCACTGGTCACCAGAGCCTCGCCGACGAGAACAGCATCAGCACCCCACTTGGCGTATTCGAAAACGTCGTGGGGGCCTCGTACGCCTGACTCTGCGACGGCGACAACGTCAGCTGGAATCACATCAATCACCTGGTTAACGGTGTCGCGGTCAACTTCAAGGGTCTTCAGATCCCGAGCATTGACCCCGATAATCCGTGCTCCTGCTTCGAGTGCTCGCAACGCCTCAAGACGCGAATGCGTTTCAACCAGAGCGTTCATCCCCAGCGAATGGACGCGTTCCAGAAGCGAGACAAGTGCCGGCTGTTCAAGTGCGGCGACGATCAAGAGGACGAGGTCCGCTCCATGTGCCCGCGCCTCGTGAATCTGATATGGAGTAACAATAAAATCCTTGCGGAGCACTGGAATATCCACTGCTGCACGCACTGCATCCAGGTCAGCGAGGGAACCAGAGAAACGACGTTTTTCCGTGAGAACAGAAATGGCGGTTGCGCCACCTTCTTCGTAGATCGACGCAAGACGCGCAGGATCAGGAATATCAGCAAGAGTGCCCTTTGACGGAGAGGAGCGCTTCACTTCGGAAATGATCGATACGGCGCCTTCGCGTTCCTTGAAGGCAGCGAATGCGTCATGGGCGTCGGGGGCACGCAGTGCACGTCGCTTGATTTCGTCCATGGGGACGTGGGCCTCGCGCAAGGCAAGATCTTCACGGACACCTGCGATGATGTCATCTAAGACTGTCATGATTGCGCTCCTTCGCCACTACCGTCGTCAATTCGATGCTAGTGGGTACTAGTAGAGATACGGAAATGGGCTCATCATGTGGGCTCATACGTCACCTCGCTGACCGATGACTGCACCAAGGTCACCGCCTTCTTCGAAACAGGAACGCTTCCCCGTGTGACAGGCAACCCCAACCTGGTCCACTTCGATGAGCAACGCATCGCCGTCACAATCAAGACTGACAGCCTTCACAAATTGGAGGTGTCCGGACGTATCACCTTTGCGCCAATACTCTTGGCGACTTCGCGACCAGAAGGTCACTCGCCCTGTCGTCAGCGTCCGATGAAGAGCCTCGTCATCCATCCACCCGAGCATTAAAACTTCACGGGTATCCCACTGCTGAACGACAGCAGCAACAAGACCGGCAGAATCACGCTTTAAACGCTGAGCAATCGAAGGATCTAAAGTCATTCATCTATCTTGACACGAACAGTTCAACACGACCTCTGCCGTTCATTCTCCGGCTATAACGCCATCGCACACATCGAAGTGACCGGCCTCGTACCCCCAAAAAGAATGCGGTCAACTGCGTAGGCGAAAGAACCGCCTACTGCCACTGAAGAATCGCACCCCAGCCGATATACCCACCGGCAGCACCAAGAATCAGCCACGGTCCAAGAGGTATCCGCGCCCCGGTCCCCGCATTGCCGACGACCAATCGCCACAACGCGGCGCCGCCGGCCAAAACGAAGGAAATGATCAAACCACCGTAGGCAGCTTGGATACCAACGCACCCAAGCAACGCTCCAAGGACAGGAGCAATCTTCACGTCGCCAAAACCGACACCGCCCGGGATTCTAGAAAGAATCCACAAGGGAACCGCCCAAATTGCCATCGACAGAGCAATACGCAAGATCACTTTCAAGGGCGTTTCCGAGTGGAAAATCATGCCGAGCGCACCGAAGGTCACCCCGATCGCCATCGTAGCCGTGTATGCGTTGGGAAGCTTGTGCGTTCGAGCATCAACCAAAGCAGAGAGCGCCCCGATCATCGCAACCGACACAATCGCCGGTGCCGACGGTTTCAGTTGCAGCGTCACAATCGTTGCAGCCCCAAACAAAGCGGAGGTCCACACGATACCCGTGCGCTTATACGGTGTCAGCGTCGCTTCAATGAAATATCGGCGTTGGACACGCCAGCCGTAGCGCCACAGCCAATAGATGATGATCAGCCATGTTGCGAGTGCTAACGCAAGCGACAAGTCCTGGACTGTTGTTGCTTCACGGACGCGCAGAAGACTTAAAAAATCGCTCATTGAGGAATCACCTGACGCATCGCCTCCACATCAGCGTTCTTCCCCGTCATTAGCTGAACCTGAAGATGCGCTTGATGAAGAAGCATCTCGACACCGTAGGCAACGCACGCGCCATTGGCTTCATACACCTGTACAAGCTGCGTGTCACGAGGCGAATAAATGACATCAAGCAGACACTGATCGGTGCTCGGGCTCAATTGCTTGGCAATATCATCGCCAATATGTGCGGGCAACGTAGAAATGAGGATGTCTGCCGAAGCGATCTCACGCATCACTCGTTCATGATCGGCGAAGAGAACCTGGTCAATCTCAACACCCAACCGCATTGCGGCCACAACAATCGAACCCGGTCCACCAAAACGACGCGCAATCACAGTTGTGCGAGTGATACCAAGCGTGCCCAAGGCTGCAAGGGACGAGGCCGCCGTCGCTCCACTGCCCAAGATCACTGCAGAATGCGGCGCATCACACCCCCTGCGCGCTCGAGCCTGATCGATAGCCATCACGATCCCATGCACATCGGTGTTAAAACCGGTCAACACGCCTGCCGATGGGACAACGGTATTCACACTTCCAACCGCTTGGGCCAAAGGATCGCAGACATCAATCAAAGACATGATGTCCTGTTTGCACGGCATGGTCACGGAAAGACCAAGACACCCTGAATCGAGCGAGGACAGGAAAGAAGGCAACGTTTCTTTCGTGACCTCGATTGTGCGATACGTCCAGTCAGAACCCACGCCGACAGAATCCCACGCTGCCCTATGCAAAAGAGGCGATAGTGAGTGCTCAATGGGTGAGCCGATTACGCCAGCCCAACTCATTGTGTCAGCACTTCCCGGGGTTAGCTTTGCAGTAGTCCTTGAATTTCTGCTGATTGGCTTCGTGATCGGCCAGCGTTGAAGCAAACACTGTCTCACCCGTATCCAAATCAATGGTCACGTAGTACAGCCAGTCGCCATCCGCAGGATGCATCACGGCCTTGATTGCTGCCTCACTGGGCTGAGCGATCGGGCTCGGAGGAATCCCCTTATGAAGGTATGTGTTGTACGGGTTCTCATCCAGCAGATCGGAAGCGGTTGGTACGCCACCGGTTTTACCAACTCCGTAAAGAACCGTTGAGTCCATTTGGAGCAAGCCACGAGTCTCGTTTTCAGTATCAGCAAGGCGATTTTCAATCACTCGAGCGACCTTGGGCAGGTACTCGTCGAGATTCACTTCACGTTCGAGAATTGAAGCCTTGTTCAAAACAATTTCGCGCTGGTCTTCAGCGACACCGGCACTATCGAGCGTGGAAATCGTAGTGGCAACCATCTGGGCAACCAGAGTCACCGGAGTATCCGAAGACGCCACTTCGTATGAACCCGGAGCAAGCCACCCCTCAACGTTTCCCCCAGCAACATCGGGCAAACCAATAGCGCTGGCATCTTCAAATGCTGCGGTGACATCATCAAAGCTGAAATCGGTGACAGATGAAATACGCTCGGCAATTTCTGCCTTGGTTTGACCCGGAGTGACAGTCACCGTGTTATCAGACCTATTAGCGTCATCAAGCAATGCGGCAACCGCATCAGACGCCCTCATCTGCATTTTCAGCGTGTATGTGCCCGGACGGATCATTACGGCTGCTTTATTCGCGTCATACGAGCGGATAAAGGCTGCAACGCTCTTGACGACGTCAGCATCAACCAGTGACTGACCGATTTCGGCACCTGTTTCGCCGACATCGATCGTCACTTCAACAGAGCCTGAACCCGGACCGGGATAGTCATCGTCCAATTGCGAGAAGGAAGATGAAGACGCGGTCAGTTGGCGTACGGCATACACTGCTGCACCGCCAAGAAGAGCAATAACGATTGCCAGGATAATGAACGCGCGGATACGACGATTACGCTTACGACGGCGGGCTCGACGACGTTCTACTTCTAGGCGTCGAGAACGCATGCCGGTCGTTTCACTACTCACGGTTTTAAAAAGAGGAAGACCATTCGACTGTGGCGTTGCGGGCGGTGTCTGCGCGCGCTGATGCGAAGCCTGAGTGCCTGCTCGTCCCTGTATATCTCGTCGTCGAGGAAATGGAGGGCGTTGCGAGTTGGGCGTCGTCACGAAAGATCCTTCCCTTCAATGATGATCTCGAGCCCTGGGGCTCGATCGCTCATTCGTTCCGCTTCAAGTGCTTGCTCAAGAATGATTTGAGCAGCCACCTGATCGACAACCGCTCGGTGTTCCCTCTCTGGAACGCCTGACTGTCGTAAGCGCGCATGCGCTTGATTTGAGGATAGCCTCTCATCAACCAATGCGACACGAACATGTGGCCTAGCTAGCTTAATTCGTCTGCCGTAGCGCCGAGCGCCTTTTGCTGAAATTCCTTCTCCACCTTTGAGATGTTTCGGCAGGCCTACGATGACTTCGAAGGCATCGTATTCGTCGATGATTGAGCAGATACGCTCAACGTCAGAACCGTCATCAGCTCGGATAACAGTTTCAACGGGCATTGTGAGTATGCCGTCCGGGTCGCAGCGACTCACTCCAACCCGGACAGTTCCAACATCAACACCGATGCGCGTTCCGCGACGAAGACTCACGAATGAGCAACCTCGCGACGGATCGCGTCAAGCGCTTCCTTGATCGCGTCGAGCTTGGTGCCACCGCCCTGTGCGATGTCATCACGGCCACCGCCGCCACCACCAAGGTGCTGGGCGACAGCGCGAACAAATGCGCCTGCCTTAGCCTTGCGCTCGCGCGCCTTCTCGTTTGTCACAACGACGATCGACGGCTTGTCGTTCACTCGGCCGATGAGAGCGACAACAACCGGATTCGCATCGCCAAGACGATCACGAACTTCAAGAGCCAGAGTGCGCAACGCGTCAGCGGACGGCATAACGCCTGCATCATTGGCGACTACAGCAATGCCATTGAGCGACTGTGCCGTATCAGCAAACGTCTGCGCCTGAGCCAGTGCTTGCTCAGTGCGCATGCGCTCGAGTTCCTTCTCAGATTCCTTCACTCGAGCAAGCAACGAAGCAATACGATCCGGAAGCTCTTCGCTACGGCCCCCCACCATGGTCGACAGCTGGGAAACTAAAGCGTGTTCCTTTGCTTGGAATGAATACGCGCCATTACCGACAAGTGCATCAATGCGTCGCACGCCCGAACCAATGGATCCTTCACCCAAGATCGCGATACGACCAATGTGGCCGGTCGTAGGAACGTGGGTGCCACCGCAGAGTTCCTTATCGAAACCGTCACCGATGGTGACAACTCGGACCTCGGCACCATACTTTTCGCCGAAAAGTGCAATCGCGCCGGAAAGCCGGGCCTCTTCGATCGACATCACGTCAGTCTTGACCACGAGGTCCTCGGCAAGCTTTTCATTGACGAGGGCTTCAATGTCGTTAATCTGCGAGCCCTCGAGAGCCGAGGAGTGACGGAAGTCGAAGCGTAGACGTGACGGTGAGTTCTCAGAACCAGCCTGATCGGCGTCTTCGGCAACGATTCGACGCAGACCCGCGTAGACCATGTGGGTTGCGGTGTGAGCGCGGGCAATCGCCAGACGACGCTCAGAGTCAACCTCCGCCCATGCCTTCGCACCAACCGTCACTAAGCCTTCAGTCAGCGTGCCACGGTGAACCGACAGCCCCTTAATCGGAGCTTGGACATCGTGGACCTCGATAATGCCTCCGTCTGCAAGGCGAATCTGGCCGTGGTCAGCGAGCTGGCCACCCATCTCAGCATAGAACGGAGTGCGGTCAAGGATGACCTCGACCTCAGCAGGCGCCTGCGCGACGGAAGCGGGAACGGAATCAACAAGAAGAGCGGTGATCGTCGCTTCGGAGCCAAGATCGGTGTAGCCGAGGAAGGTCGAACCACCACCCATCTGCTTCTCAATATCTTGAAAGAGGCGAACGTCGGTGTGGCCGGTCTTCTTTGCGCGAGCATCGGCGCGTGCACGGTCCTTCTGCTCCTGCATGAGAGTTTTGAAGGCATCCTCGTCAACCTTCAGGCCCTGCTCGCTTGCCATTTCAAGCGTCAAGTCAATCGGGAAGCCGTAGGTGTCATGCAGTGAGAATGCTGATTCACCGGACAGAACGTTAGATCCAGCCTTCTTCGCATCACGAACGGCGGTGTCAAGAATTGTGGTGCCGGCACTCAGCGTGCGACGGAATGCGTCCTCTTCGGCGTATGCAACGTCCTGAATGGTTGCCCAATTCTCGTTAAGTTCCGGGTAGGACAGGGACATGACGTTCTTCGAAGCTGTCAGCAGACTCGGCATCGTGGCCTCGTCGACGCCCAGAAGACGCATCGAACGCACCGCACGGCGGATTAGACGACGCAACACGTAGCCTCGTCCATCGTTGCCCGGGCGCACGCCATCATTGATCAGCATGAGCGCAGAACGCACGTGATCTGCGACAACGCGCATACGCACATCATCGTCATAAGCGACACCCGCGCTGGGGCCTGAGGCGCCCAAGCCGTACTCCTTGCCCGACATCTGCTGGGCGACATCAATGACCGGGAAGACTTCGTCGATCTCGTACATGTTCGGCTTGTCCTGCATGATGAACGCAAGACGCTCAAGGCCAGCACCCGTATCAATTGCGGTCTGGTCAAGCTTGCCAACGAGTTCGAAGTCGTGGCCTTCACCTTCGCCTCGAACAAATTCGTCGAAGACGAGGTTCCAGATTTCAAGGAAGCGGTCGCCAACAATGTCGGCGATGGGACCGCCATCAGGTCCAAACTCAGGACCACGGTCGTAGTGGATTTCACAGCATGCGCCAGCAGGACCCGGCTGACCGGTCGACCAGGAGATCTCTTCAAACGGAAGACGCTGGATGCGCTCTGCGGGCAGGCCGATCGTCTTCGTCCAGTAGTCGAAGGAGACCTCGTCCTTTTCCCAAATGGTCATCCACAACCGGTCGCCGTCGAGGCCGTAACCGCCCTTATCCTGCGGAGTTGTCAGCAGTTCCCACGCATGGCTGATAGCGCCTTCCTTGAAGTAATCACCAAAGGAGAAATTACCGTTCATCTGGAAGAACGTACCGTGCCGCGTGGTCTTACCAACGTTGTCAATATCGTTCGTACGAATGCACTTCTGCACCGATGCGGCCCTCGGCCACGGAGCCGGCTCTGTTCCCAGAATGTAGGGAATAAACGGCACCATGCCCGCGACGGTGAACAGAATGGAAGGCTCTGGAGAGATCAACGAAACCGAAGGCGAAATATGGTGGCCTTTCGATTCGAAGAAGTCGAGCCAACGTGAACGAATTTCAGAGGTGCGCATGGTTCCCTATCGTAATAGGTGAGGGCCAGATAAAGCACATCTGACCAACGGGGTGAAAGAAAACAACAGAGCCCCGAGAAAACTCTCGGGGCTCTGCGAAAGTATGATCAGCGCGAGTAGTGTTCGACGACCATCTGGACGTCACAGGTCACGGGGACCTCAGCGCGCTTCGGGCGACGAACCAAGGTGGCCTTGAGGCGCTCAAGCTCGACGTTCAGGTATTCGGGAACTGCCGGCAGAACGTCACGGTGAATGCCCTGAGCGGCAATTTCGAACGGAACGGTGGTCTGCGACTTCGGCTTGACCTGGATGGTCTGACCCGGCTTCACACGGAAAGACGGACGGTCAACGATCTTGCCATCAACCAGGATGTGACGGTGAACGACGACCTGACGTGCCTGCTGGATGGTGCGGGCGAAGCCGGCACGCAGAACCAGGGCGTCAAGACGCATTTCGAGAAGCTCAACCAGGTTTTCACCGGTCAGACCAGCGGTACGACGTGCTTCTTCGAAGGCGCGACGCATCTGGGATTCGCGGATGCCGTACTGAGCGCGCAGACGCTGCTTTTCCTTCAGACGAACGGCGTAGTCGGATTCCTGACGACGACGGGAGCGGCCGTGCTCGCCGGGGCCGTAGGGGCGCTTCTCGAAGTAGCGGACTGCCTTCGGGGTGAGTGCAATGCCGAGGGCGCGGGATTCGCGCACCTGCTTGCGGGAACGGTTCTGTGCCATTTCCTCTATCTTTCCTGTTTCTTGTGTCATGGCCACGGACTATCCGTTGGCCACGGGGTCAACTCCCAGAATTGCGTCTTTCGGCTAAGACCCCAGGTGTGCCATACAGGCAACCCGTTAAGACTACCGTAATTTCAGTAGTTTCCTAATCACGGACAGGCGTTCAGTGATGAGTTTCTCATGCCCGTTCGTGGTTGGCTCATAGTAGCGCGCGCCCTCAAGATTGTCGGGAAGATACTGCTGGGTAGCAACGTGATGCGGTTCGTCGTGCGCATAAATGTACTCTTGGCCGTGGCCTAGTCGTTTCGCTCCCCCGTAATGAGCATCGCGCAAATGCATGGGAACAGGTCCGCTCTTTCCAGCTCTCAAGTCCGCAATCGCCCTGTCAATACCAAGGTAGGCAGCGTTCGACTTCGGCGCGGTTGCGACAGCAATGACCGCTTCGGCCAAAATAATGCGCGCCTCCGGCATACCGATCATTGCCACTGCTTGAGCCGCAGCAACGGTTGTTGATAGGACCTCGGGAGCTGCCATACCCACATCTTCCGAGGCAGCGATCATGACGCGCCTCGCAATAAAACGAGGATCCTCCCCCGCTTCTAGCATTCGCGCCAGATAGTGCAACGCCGCATCAACGTCAGAGCCTCGCATCGATTTAATGAACGCCGAAGCAACGTCGTAGTGCTGATCCTGGTCCCAGCGGACAAGCGCTTGGTTCGCGGCGGTCTGCACGTGATCAAGGGTGATCGCTTGCGACTGTTGGTCGTCGGCTGCTCCAGCGGCAGCTTCCAGCAGAGTCAGTGACTTTCGCGCATCGCAACCAGCAAGGCGTACGAGGCCCCCCATCGCGTCATCATCCAATGTGTAAGCGCCATTCAGACCTCGTTCATCGTCTAGAGCACGACGGATTAAGAGCTCAATCGCCTCTTCTTCGAGTGGCTGGAGAACCAGCAAGATCGAACGTGAGAGCAACGGCGAGATCACCGAAAACGATGGATTCTCGGTTGTTGCAGCAACGAGGGTCACCCACTGATTTTCGACAGCTGGGAGAAGAGCATCCTGCTGAGACTTCGAGAAACGATGAACCTCATCGATGAAAAGAATGGTTCCTTCATCAGTTGCCGCGGTACGCCTCTTCGCGCTGACAACAACGTCTCGAATATCTTTTACACCAGCTGAGACCGCGGACAATTCTTCAAAATGACGACCGGATGATTGAGCAACAAGGTAGGCAAGTGTGGTTTTACCAGTGCCCGGTGGACCCCACAAGATCACGGAAGAAACCTGAGGAGCATCCGGTTTAACCGGAGCAAGCAACCGTCGAAGAGGCGAACCTTCTAAGAGAAGATGGCGTTGCCCAATGACTTCATCGAGAGATGTTGGGCGCATACGCACTGCAAGAGGAGCATGGGAGTTAAACTGCGGAACTCCGTCAGCAGTTAAAGAGTCGGAACTAAAAAGGTCCACGACGTTCACTGAGTGGGCGCTGAGGCGGACAGTAGATGTGCAACGACGCCACCAGCGATTAACACCATGCCACCACCGGCCGCGAATGCTGATGCGGACAGAGCGATCGCCGCGTTCATTGCGGCACCGTTGTCGACGCTAGCTTCATGCGCAGCAAGAATGGCTTCCGCCGACGGTGAAGACGCCGACGACTCGCTTGATTGGGAGGAAAGAAGCTTCACTGTTGGCTGGTCAGATTGGTCTTCCGCTGAGCTTGCTTCGCTTGGAATGGGAGAAGCAACTGGAACGGGAGAAACAACCGTCGTTTGCTGGGCAGGAGCCTGAACAGCTGGATTCGAAGCACGCCGGGCGGGCGCCCTGTTCGTCTGCGCAGAAATGGCATCAGGCAACGGTGTAGCCGGCGCTGAAGGAGTAACGGGCTCAGGAACAATCGGGACACTGGGGGTTACAGGCTTTTCAGGCTCACCGGGAGTTACGGGCTTTTCAGGCTCATCGGGACTCACCGGATCTACCGGTTGAACGGGAGTAACAGGTTCAACGGGATCGACTGGAGTAATCGGGATTGCCTTTTGCGTAATGCCGACCCAGCGTGTGAACTCGCAAGCCACTCCTGCACTGTGACCGTCCTTGTTCAGATAAGAGACAGTGAGTTGATGACCGATATTAGCTTTCCAAAGAGCGCCGTCAGCATTGTTCGTGCCGTTAGGGATCTCAACGGTTGCCACGAAACGCTCTTTCTGCGCGTCATAGGTACCAACTGCCCACACCTTCGCTTCAAGCTTTTCGCCGGTCAGCGGGTTTACCAACGGTTCACTACGCTGCAAAAGCATTCCGTCACCATCAAGGTAGACAGCAATAAAGTACGTTGCATCGGCACTACTACAACTTGAAAGAACCGTGAACGTGTCTAAGAGAGAATCCTTTAAAAAAGGGCTGTTCACGCTCTTTCCATCACCCTGCGCAAATGACGGGGCAACACAGGCTAAAACAAATCCAACCAGCACAAAAAGGAGTGCAAAAATACGCGCGAAATGCGCACGAACAGCACCAAGATGGCGTTGTAGCGCCATTCTTTCCTCCCCTTTACTCAATATGCTCCATTGAGCCTATCAGGAGAGAAGTGAGAAGATCACACGAAGTGTTTACTCAAAAAGTGAGGTATCCCCCGCGCCAGCACGTGCAACCACTCCACTGCCCTGAGTGAAGTCGATAACGGTTGTGGCCTCGTCACCACCGACGGGACCAACGATCACAAGGTCAATCAACTTACCGATGCGATCATCCACCTCAAACCCGTCGATCATCGGTTCGCTCTCACCGGGCAAAATCAATGTCGAACACAGAAGCGGTTCACCAAGCGCTGCAACGATCTCTTGGGTGATGACATGATCGGGAATGCGGACACCAACCGTGTGCTTCTTTTTATTCAGCGTCATGCGAGGAATCTCTTTAGTTCCAGGCAAAATGAAAGTGTAGGCACCCGGAGTCAAAGCTTTGATCGTACGGAACTGAGAGTTATCGACGATGACAAGTTCACCCAGTTGCGCAAAAGAATGGCACAAGAGCGAGAAGTTGTGTTTCTCGTCCAAACGACGAATCGAACGAATCGTATCCATGCCAGCCTTGTTGCCGAGCTTGCAGGCAATCGCGTATCCCGAATCAGTCGGAAGCGCGATCACGCCTTCGTTGTTCAAGATCTCGACAGCTTTGTTCACGAAACGAACTTGTGGATTCTCTGGGTGCATTTCTACGTACGACATACATACAGTGTGCCCCAAATCACGCACTAATGCAGGTGAAACAGACCAACCACCTGACGAATCTGCCATGCAAGAAGTCTGGTGACGCAGATGAAATCCACGGGATAAAGCAGGGGGCGGTACCGAAGACCTCAATCTTCAGTACCGCCCTCTGTGCTCAGTTGTTCACCGGAGATGAAATCTCCACGGGAACGATAGGGTGCGTCATTGAA
Source organism: Pauljensenia sp. OF14-1SRA (assembly GCF_027694595.1). Taxonomy (NCBI): domain Bacteria; kingdom Bacillati; phylum Actinomycetota; class Actinomycetes; order Actinomycetales; family Actinomycetaceae; genus Pauljensenia; species Pauljensenia sp. OF14-1SRA. Next base: position 18,862 of record NZ_JAQEVQ010000009.1, read on the forward strand.
CGCGCACTATCACTGTGCTTCACCGGCCTCTTCTTTGGAGGGTTCCTCTTCGCCACGCTTCTTCGGCTGGACATCAACACCAGCTTCCTTACGCTGGAGAGGCGTAATCGGAGCGGGAGCTTCGGTCAGCGGATCGTAGCCACCACCCGACTTCGGGAAGGCGATGACATCGCGGATCGACTCGGACTTGGTGAGCAACGAAACGATGCGGTCCCAACCAAATGCAATGCCACCGTGCGGCGGAGCGCCGAACTTGAAGGCATCCAGCAGGAAGCCAAACTGCTCCTGGGCTTCTTCGTCGTCAATACCCATGACGTTGAAGACGCGGTTCTGGATGTCACGGCGGTGGATACGGATTGAGCCGCCACCAATTTCGTTGCCGTTGCAGACGATGTCGTAGGCGTAGGCAAGTGCATTGCCCGGGTCCTTGTCGAAGGAGTCCAGCCATTCGGGCTTTGGGGAGGTAAATGCGTGGTGCACAGCGGTCCATGCGGAGTGGCCAAGTGCAACGTCGCCTTCTGCTTCTGCGTCGCCGGTGGGCTTGAAGAGCGGAGCATCAACCACCCAGGTGAATGCCCATGCGTCGGGGTCAATCAGATCGCAACGCTTGCCAATTTCGAGGCGCGCCGCGCCAAGCAATTCACGCGAGGCGGTCGGTTTACCCGCACCGAAGAAGATGCAGTCGCCGGGCTGAGCACCGGTTGCTTCCGCCAGTCCTTCGCGCTCAGCATCGGTGATGTTCTTGGCAACGGGACCACCGAGGGTGCCGTCTTCACCAATGGTGACGTAAGCGAGGCCCTTTGCACCGCGTGCCTTCGCCCATTCCTGCCACTTGTCAAAGGTGCGACGCGGCTGGGAAGCACCGCCGGGCATGACGACTGCGCCGACGTAGGGAGCTTGGAAGACACGGAACGTGGTGTCTTTGAAGTATTCGGTCAGGTCAACCAGCTCAAGGCCGAAACGAAGGTCGGGCTTGTCAGAGCCATACTTTTCCATCGCGTCCTTGTAGGTCATTCGAGGAAGCGGGGTCGGCAGGTCGTAGCCGATGAGTTTCCAGACGTTCGTCATGACATCTTCGGCAACGGCAATGACGTCATCCTGGTCAACGAAGCTCATTTCAATGTCAAGCTGGGTGAATTCCGGCTGACGGTCAGCGCGGAAGTCCTCGTCACGGTAGCAACGTGCGATCTGGAAGTAGCGTTCCATACCGGCAACCATGAGCATCTGCTTAAACAGCTGCGGGGACTGCGGAAGTGCGTACCAAGAGCCGGGCGACAAACGAGCCGGGACGATGAAGTCGCGAGCACCTTCGGGGGTCGAACGCGTCAGGGTCGGGGTTTCGATTTCGACAAAGTCGTGCGTGTAGAGAGTGTCACGAGCGGCGCGCGACACCTTGGAACGAAGACGCAGCGCGTACTGTTCCGGTTCGCGACGAAGGTCGAGGTAACGGTACTTCAGGCGAGTTTCTTCGCCAACGTTGCCGGAGTCTTCTGCGTGCGCAGAGACTTGGAAAGGAAGAGGTGCGGACGTATTGAGGATTTCAATGTCGTCGCCCATCACTTCGATGGCGCCGGTGGGCAAGTTAGGGTTCTCGTTACCCTCGGGGCGAGCACACACCTCGCCGGTGACTTTGAGGACGAATTCGGAGCGGAGCTCGTGGGCGACGGATTCGTCGCGAACGACAACCTGTGCAATACCGGATGCATCGCGGAGATCGACGAATGCAACGCCGCCGTGATCACGGCGACGATCCACCCAACCGGTCAGAGTAACGGTCTGACCGACAAGGTCGGTATTGAGGGTGCCAATATTATGAGTGCGCAGCACGTGTCTTCCTTTCATTGTGGCCATCCGCGAGACGGGCGGCGGCACCGCGATTTTACTCCCCTTTATGCGCTCTTGTTCACTTGCTTTGCTTGCTGGGCTCTAGGAGTGGGAAGATTCGCAGGTGACTGCTGAAGATTCCACACGCCTCACATGGCAACCTATTGAGATTTCTTTGCTCGTAGGCTCAGTTCTTTTGATTACCCTTGCAGCGTTTGAGGGGCTTGCCACAACGACGATCATGCCGAATGTTGTTGCGGATCTGGATTCCGAAGCGTGGTTCTCAGTCGCTTCTGGCGCAGCTCTTTCAGCTCAGCTCAGTGCGACCGTCATCGCAGGAGCGCTGGCGGATTCAAAAGGGCCTCGGACGGTTCTTCTTGCCGGCTTTATCTGTTTTATCGCCGGTCTGCTCACGTCAGCATTCGCTCCTCACATTGCAGTTTTCGTTGTCGGTCGTCTGATCCAGGGCTTGGGTGGCGGACTCATTATTGTTCCGCTGTATGTCTTCATTGGTTCGATTGCCCACGTTAATCATCGACCTTTCTTCTTCGCCGCGTTCTCTCTGTCGTGGGTTTTGCCGGGCCTCGTTGGTCCTGCGATTGCTGGGTATGTTGCGCAGTACTTCGGCTGGCGCCCGGTCTTTTGGGCGGTTCCGTTCTTGGCTCTTCTTGCCGTTCTTCCCCTGATTTCTGTTCTTCGCCAGCTCGGTTCGTCCAAAACGCACCCGGTGAAGAATCTGAAGCACTTGGGATTGCTTGCTTTGATCGCGGGCACCGGTGTTCTGATGCTTCAGCTGTCGGGGGCTCTCGGTGGCATTGAACTGATCATTTTGATCATTGTGGGGCTTGTGCTAACCGGGTGGGCTCTCCCCCAGCTTCTCCCCAAGGGCGCGATGCGTTTGAAGCGTGGGATGCCCGCGGCGATTATGACGCGCCTGCTTGCCATGGGCGCGCAGGCCGGTGTGGCGGCGTTCCTGCCACTTGTCTTGCAACGCGTTCACATGTGGGATGCAGATCAGGCCGCTCTCGCTGTCACCATCGGTACGATCTCGTGGTCTGCCGGTGCGACTTACCAGGCTCGAGTCCACGACCCTGACCGTCGTATGCAGTTGCCCGCGATTGGCATGGCTCTGCTGACGCTTGGTCTTGTCCCGATTCTGTTCCTTGTGATTGCGTCGTGGCCCGTGTGGCCAGCCCTCATCGGCTGGTTTGTTGCCGGGTTTGGCACGGGACTCATGCACTCGACACTCTCAGTGCTGACGCTGGGGCTTACCGATACTTCGGAGCACGGTAAAGTTGCATCGTGGCTTCAGGTCGCCGACGCCGCAGGTGCATCAATCGAACTCGCGTTAGTGTCGATTGCCTTCGCTCTCTTCGCGCTGGTCATGCCAGTAGGGTCCCTCTCCTACTTGGCCTCCCCCGTTATCACCGTGATCGTCACTGTGGTCGCTCTTGTAGCATCATTGCGAATCAAGGGTGGCGATGCCCCTTCGGCTTCGTAGTTATTTCGCCATTTAACGAGGCTCATCACGAGCCCGTAGGCAGATACACCAAAGGGATGGCAGATGATTTCATCCGCCATCCCTTTGCGTTTAAGCGCTTCATTCTGGGCCTTGTCAACACCCTGTGTCAGATCGCGCCACCGTTACATTCAGCGTGAGTGACGGTGAGAACCAAAGGACCTCGTACCCTTTGAACCTGACTTGCCACCGCGGTCGAAACGATCGGCGGACTTGCCACGGCCACTCGCGCGAAAACGATCAGAAGAGCCGGAACGCTTTGTGGCCCGTAGCGATGAGCGACGGTCGGACGACTCGTGGTGCGCATGACGATCAAAGCGGTCGTTGCGGTCCTTGTGCGCACGACGCGGCTTGTCATCGCGGTGTTCGTAACGACGCGCATATTCGCGTTCGCCACGGTCACCTTCGGGGCGTCCTGAACGATCGAACTTCTTAGCCTTGTCGAAGCTACGTTCGCGGTCAGAGCGATGCCCGCCCTTACCGGGGCCCTGGTCCACGCGAATGCGCAGCGGACGGCCCTGAACGTAGCCCTTGCCAATGCGGTGCAACTGATCGTCGGTCAGGTCGCCGGAAATTTCGACCAGCGAGAAGGTCGGGAAGATTTCAATATTGCCAATGTCGCGACCGTCAACGCCACCTTCACCAGCAATCGCTCCGACAATCGAACCGGGCTTCACGCGGTCTTTCTTGCCAACCTCAACGCGGTATCGGGTACCGGCACCAAAGGATGCCTTGCGACCACGACCGCGTTGGTGGCCTGGCTTCAGCGGACGATCCTTATCACGACCGCCCTCGAATGAAGCACCAACGAATTCTCCGGACTCGTCGATTTCTTCTTCGTTACGGACCCTGCCCTTGCCACGGCGGTCCTTTTCAACGCGCGGAGCCGGCCCCTCGTCACCAACAGCGTTCGCCATGAGCGCGGCAGCGATGTCCATAATGTCGGTTTCAGACGTTTCTTGGACCTCGGTCAGCAGATTCTTGTACATTTCAAGACGACCGCGTTCGATGCGAGCGTTGAGGCCTTCGAGCATGCGACGCGAACGGAACTCGGAGACTGCTGCGGGCGATGGAATCTGAATCTCTTCCATCGGGGTGCCGGTCAGCTTCTCGATGCGGCGCAGGCGACCGTGTTCACGTGGAGTAAAGAAAGTAAGCGAGCGACCTTCGCGACCGGCGCGACCGGTACGACCGATGCGGTGCACGTAGGCTTCCGGTTCACGAGGAACATCGAAGTTCACGACCAGTGAGATGCGCTCAACGTCGAGGCCACGAGCCGCAACGTCGGTTGCGATCAGCACGTCGAGCGTGCCGGCACGCAGACGTGCAACCATGCGTTCACGTTCAGTCTGCGCGACGTCACCGGAAATACCGGCTGCGCGGAAACCTCGTGCTGACATTTCGAGGGAAACCTCTTCAACGTCGGCGCGGGTACGCACGAACACAATCGCAGCATCGGCGTCTTCCTGACCGGCAGTGATGTGCTGGGCACGCGTCGCGAGCACGCGAGACAAAGCGCCAATCTTGTGCTTGAACGGCACGACAGCGTAGGTCTGGTGGATCGTGTCAACAGTCGAAGATTCTTCCGAGACAGCGATCTTCACGGGGTTAAACAGGTGAGTGTTCGCAATGCGTTCAATCGCCTGGGGCATCGTGGCGGAAAACAGTGCGGTCAGGCGGTCTTGAGGCACGGACGAGGTAATCGTTTCGACGTCTTCAGCGAAGCCCATGCGTAGCATTTCGTCGGCCTCGTCGAGGACGAGCATGCGCACACCGGACAGATCCAGCGCACCTTTTTCAATAAGGTCGATGACACGCCCAGGGGTGCCGACAACGACCTGCGCCCCCTTCTTCAGAGCGTTGATCTGCGGGCCATAGGGTGAACCACCGTAGACAGGAACAACATCAAGGCCACGTGTACGGGCTGCGAAATCCTCAATGGCCTGCGCGGACTGCATGGCAAGTTCGCGGGTTGGAGCAAGCACGAGGGACTGGACGAGCTTCTCATCAGCATCCACGATCGCGAGCATAGGCAGACCGAAAGCGGCAGTCTTACCGGTACCGGTCTGGGCAATACCGACAACGTCATTCAATTCGAGCAGGGAAGGGATCGCCTTTTCCTGAATCGGAGTCGGTGTCACAAACCCCATCTGGGTGACAGCATCGAGGATCTCATCGGGAAGACCAAGGTCAGCAAAGGTGACGGAAGGCTCTTCTTCTGCTTCCTCTTCCTCGATCTCTTCTTCGTCGTCTTCACGTTCGCCGCCATCTTCGGCGTTCTCGAGTTCATCATCGACGAGGCCGGATTCTAAGTCCAGGTTGTCGTTTTCTTCGGCCGGAAGCTCTTCAACGGCACCAGTCGTTTCGGCAGGTTCGTTCAATTCGTCGAAGGTGTTGAGGTTCATTTCCTGTTTTTCAGGCACAGTATTCCTATCGGATTGTGTGTTTCATTCGAGGCTGATTTCTATCAAGCCGGGCCACTGTGGGGCCTTCGGCGCAACCTCATCCCACAACATCCACCGCTTAGCGGTGCCCATCACTTTCATTCAAGGCGCGCCTCATCGCTCAAACAAGCCTACGTTGCTCCCTCACGAAACGATGCTTTTGGGGGCGGTGAGATCACTCACCGCCCCCAAAAGCATCAGCCACGACCCGTTTCGACAATCATGCTCCGACCGAGATGACACGCGGGTTCAAGTCCTTGGCAGGCGGAGTCCACGTCGAAGCATCAGCTTCGATTTGTTCTCCGCTTCGAATATCTTTGACCGTGTCGGCTTCACCTTCCATTCCCGGGAACCAGACGAATGGAATACCTCGTTTATCAGCGAACTTAATCTGCTTGCCGAACTTGGCCGCGCTCGGTGCAACATCGGTGCTAATTCCACGGCTACGCAACTGCATTGCGATATCTTCCGAGCGAGCGCGATCTGTCTCGTCGATGACAGCAACAACGACCGCGGCAGGAACCTTGCGGGTAGTTTGAACCATCGGTGCTGAAATCATGCGGGAGACCAGACGCGAGACGCCAATCGAGAGACCAACGCCCGGGTAGGTGCGTTTCCCATCCTTTGCCAGCGAATCGTAACGCCCACCGGAGCAAATGGAGCCGAGGTCCTCGTGGCCTTCAATCACCGATTCGTAAACGGAGCCGGTGTAGTAGTCCAGGCCACGCGCGATCTTCAGATCAGCGATGACAGCGCCGGGCATACGACGATGCGCTTCCTCGAGGAGCGCACACAGCTGATCCACACCCTCGGCAAGAAGCTCGCCATCGCAACCGAGTTCAGCAATTCTAGAACGGATATCATCGGGATCATTACTACGGATCTGGGCCATCTTGAGAAGCGTCTCGGCCTGCTCACCGTTGATATTCGACCATGCGAGTTCTGCGGTAACGCCCTCGGGACCAATCTTGTCCAGTTTGTCGAGGCCACGCAATGCAGCCTCAACGTCGGTAACACCGAGAGATTCGCACACACCCTGAACAACCTTGCGGTTGTTCACGAGCACGTGCACTGTCGGGATCGGAAGCGTTGCAAGAGCCTCGGCCATCACAAGAGGAAGATCGACCTCGAAGTGGAAGGGAAGATCACCGTTGCCAACAACATCAATGTCAGCTTGAGTGAACTCACGGAAACGCCCTTCCTGCGGGCGCTCACCACGCCAGACCTTCTGGATCTGGTAGCGCTTGAATGGGAAATCAAGCTCGTTCGCATTCTCGATGACGTACCGAGCAAAAGGAACCGTCAGGTCAAAGTGCAGACCCATCTTGCGTTCCTTAGATGAATGACGACCAGCTTCTCTGTCCTTCATCGCTTGCAGGCGGTCAAGGACATAAACCTCTTTCGAGGTCTCCCCTTTTGCTTCAAGCTGCTCAAGCGTTTCAACCGCACGAGTCTCAATCCCAGAGAAACCATGCAGCTCAAAGACCTGACGAATATGGTCAAGAACAAACTGTTCGATGATTCGACCTTCGGGGAGCCATTCGGGGAAACCGGAAAGAGATGTACGTGCCATGGCTCTATTGTTCCACGCCTAGGCGTATTGCCTAAAACGGGCAACGATATTCGGGCTCTGATCCCCGTTAAGGTCGAGCCCAGGCAGACACTCGAAAAACCACTAGCCGAAAAACACGTTGCACCTTGGGAATCCCCAAGGCGCAACGCCAGTTCTTGATAGGTATCAGCCGAGTGTACGAGCCCGCCTCAAATACGGATTTGTCTCAATCTCATGCGACAAAACCGTCGTTGGACCGTGCCCCGGAATCAAGAGGGTTGCAGGATCCAAAGCATGTGAAATAGTGCGTAGCGAATGGCGCATCTGAGTCTCATCGCCACCGGCAAGATCCGTACGACCAACCGAACCCGCAAAAAGCACATCAGCAGATAGAGCCCACGGAACCGGGGTTGAAGACGAGAAGACAGTCTGTCCCTTCATCTCAACCTCAATATCGCAGTGACCGATAAACACGGCAGAACCTTCAGAGTGACCTGGAGCTGGAACCATCTTCATCCAGATACCGGGAAGCACCTCAACGCTACCACCCGGAAAATCGCGGAGATCGGTGGGCTTCACCCACGGGCCGATGCTCGGGGGCACGGGCATCGGAATATGCGATGCCGGATCATCCATTCGGTATCGATCAGGAGCCGGGATCCACGTAGGGGCAGGAGCCTCAGGCGCCCACGAGGCAACCTCGGCACAATCCCAGACATGATCAGGATGACCGTGAGTTGCAAGAACAGCTCCGACATGAGCTTCAGACGCGACCAAGACCTCGCGAATCTTATCCTGCACTCCCGCTGACGGATCGACGACCAGCGCCGCCGGCTCGCCATCGGCAACCAGCACCACGCAGTTGGCTGCGTAGTACGGCGTGGGAATAATAGTGATTTTCACCGATCACTCCATAGAGGTGCGAATCTGAGCAAGCCAGGTGCGCTTTGTCTCCAGAGCCTCAGTAAGGGACTTGACCTTCTTTTCGTCGCCCTTCGCCTTGGCAACGCCAAGATCCGATTCGAGGGACTCAACCTGAGCCTCGAGCTGGCCGAGCATACCCTGAGCACGTGCACGTGTTTCAGGGTTGGTACGACGCCATTCGTTTTCTTCTGCCTCGCGGATTGCAGATTCAACCGCGCGCAGACGACCTTCGATGCGATGCAAGTCAGAGGAAGGAACTCGACCGATTTCTTCCCAGCGATCCTGGACCGAACGCAGGGCGGTCTTCGCAGCCTCAAGATCCTCCACAGGCAGGATCTTCTCTGCTTCGTCGGCAAGCGCTTCCTTGGCAGCAAGATTCTCGCGGTACTCAGAATCAGTGGCCTCGTCCTTCGCGCGACGTGCGTCGAAGAAGACCTGCTGTGCCGCACGGAAGCGTGCCCACAGAGCATCATCTTCCTTGCGGGATGCGCGAGGAGCTGCCTTCCAACGATTCATCAGCTCACGGTATGCACCCGAAGTGGCGCCCCAATCGGTCGAAGTCTGCAAAGCTTCAGCCTCGGCGATAATGGCTTCCTTCACTCGCTTCGCCTCAGACTGTGCCTGATCGAGAGCAGAGAAGTACTGGCGACGCTGACGATCAAACTGAGTACGCGCCGAAGAGAAGCGCTTCCAGAGCTCATCTTCAACAGTCTTTTCGATGCGCGGTCCCTTGCGCTGCAACGACTTCCATTCGTCGAGCAGATCACGGAGCTTCTGACCAGACTGCTTCCAGTGAATACGCTCAGGAGCCTGAGCGATGATGGCTTCAGCGGCCTCAACGACTGCCCTACGAGCTTTCAAAGCTTCCTCACGAGCAGCTTGGCGTTCAATCTTTGCTACTTCTTTACGCTCTTCAGCGCGCACCTTCACGCTCTCAACACGTTCGCGCAACGCAGCAAGGTTACCCAGAGCATTCGGAGATTCAAGAGCTTCGGTGATCGTCGCAAGAGTCAGATCAATATCTTTGGGAGCCAAAGTTGCAAGACGATGTTCGAACAGCTTGATGGTTGCCTCAATATCCGCAAAACGACGCTCGTAAAGGGCGAAAGGCTCTGCAGGCACCCCTTCGGGGTAGCCACCAATAACACGCTCAGTGCCGTTATCGACAACGTACACGGTGCCATTTTCATCGATACGACCGAACTCGTGAGTGAGTGGCGTACTCGACGCGGACACGGGAGTTTCCTTGGCCGGAGCCGAAGGGGTGATGTTCTGCTCGTCAGAAGAGGGAGCAGGGGTGGGGGTCGGCGTCGTTGTCACAATAATTGCCTTTCATGGCGAGGGCGCTATGCGCCGATGCGTGGAAGAGTCTCCACGGAGCGTGGTTCTCAGTGCGCCGATGTGGTGCACCTCTGTCAGTCTACGACCTTGGCCCCCATTTCATAAACTGGTGTTTACGACATGGACGATTACGGCTGTTTTGCCCCGATTGTCCCGTCCTTTAACGCGCAGAGATGTCACACGCGAACGGCCTCGAACACCCCATCGACGCGACGCAGAGCGGAAAGAACCGCATTCAAATGCGCCATATCTGCCAACTCAAACGAGAATCGAGCAAGCGAAACCTGATCGGACGTCGTATTCGTTGACGCAGACACAATGTTGACGCGATAGTCCGACATCACCTTCGTCAGATCCGACAGTAATCCCGCACGATCCAAAGCCTTGACCTGGATCTGAACACGGAACACCTGTCCGCTGACTCCCTGTGCCCAAGAAACGTCGACAAAGCGCTCAGGTTGCAATTCCTTCAGTCGAACAGCGTTATGGCACGAAGCAATGTGGACGGACACGCCCTGGCCACGAGTAATAAAACCAACAACATCATCGCCCGGAACCGGGGTACAGCACTTTGCCAGCTTCACCCAAATATCTTTGGACTCCATACCGGCAACGGTGATACCCGCATCGGACGAACCCGATTGAGTGCGAATCCGGTTCGCACCCGGAGTCACTCCTTCGGACAGAGTTTCTTCGGTGCCGTCTCCCCCACCTAGGTTCTCGACAAGTTTTGACACAACGTTCTGAGGCGAAACCTGGCTCTCACCGACAGCCGCATACAGGCTGGACACATCGGAATAGCCCAACGACGTTGCCACCGACAGGATCGTCTCATGACTCATCAAGCGTTGAAGAGGAAGATTCTGCTTACGCATTGCCTTCGCAAGCGCTTCCTTGCCCTCTTCAATCGCTTCTTCGCGACGTTCTTTAGAGAACCACGTTTTAATTTTCGAACGCGCACGCGGAGATGCCACAAAAGCAAGCCAGTCACGTGACGGACCAGCCTTGTCGGACTTCGAGGTCACAACCTCAACCGTTTCGCCAGACTCAAGCTGAGTATCAAGCGAAACGAGGCGCCCATTCACTTTCGCACCAACCGTATGGTGCCCAACCTCAGTGTGCACCGCATAGGCGAAATCAACGGGTGTTGCATGCGCTGGCAGAACAACAACCTGCCCCTTCGGTGTAAAAACATAAACTTCGTCACCGGCGATCTCATAGCGCAAAGAATCGAGGAACTCTTCAGGGTCACCCGTTTCACGTTCCATCTCGACAAGGGAGCGAAGCCAGTTGGCTTGTTCATCGTGGCTCATTCGATCTGTATCGACGCCAGTCGCATTCGGATTCTGCTTGTACTTCCAGTGCGCGGCAACGCCGTGTTCGGCACGCTCGTGCATTTCAAAAGTACGAATCTGGATTTCGACAGGCTTACCACCGGGTCCAATTACCGTCGTGTGCAACGACTGGTACAGATTGAACTTCGGCATGGCGATATAGTCCTTGAAACGCCCAGGAATCGGATTCCACCGAGCATGCAAAGAACCCAGAACGCCGTAGCAATCCTTCACTGACTCTACGAGGACGCGAACGGCCACCAGATCGAAGATCTCATCGAATGCTTTACCACGGACGATCATCTTCTGATAGATCGAATAATGGTTCTTGGGACGACCAGAGACAGTGCCCTTCGTCCCTGAATGACGAAGATCCTCTTCAATCTGGCCAATCACATCTCGCAGATACACATCGCGCTGGGGAGCGCGCTCTGCAACCAAGTGATCGATCTCTTCATAAATCTCTGGGTACAGCGTCTTAAAGGAGAGCTCTTCGAGTTCCCACTTCACCATGTTCATGCCCAGACGATGAGCAAGAGGCGCATAAATCTCAAGCGTTTCGCGCGCCTTGTTCTTCGCTGACGATGAGGGGACGAAACGCCACGTGCGCGCATTATGAAGACGGTCAGCAAGCTTAATGAGAAGAACTCGAATATCGCGGCTCATCGCAACAAGCATCTTGCGCAGTGTTTCAGATTGAGCAAATTCGCCGTAGCGCACCTTGTCCAGCTTCGTCACACCGTCAACGAGCGCCGCAATTGGCTCACCATATTCCGCTGCTAGCTCTTCAACCGTGTAGTCCGTATCTTCAACCGTGTCATGCAGAAGAGCAGCCACCAGTGTCGGGGTGGTCATACCCATTTCAGCAAGAATCGTTGACACCGCAACTGGGTGAGTAATATACGGCTCACCCGATTTACGAACCTGCCCCCGGTGATGCAATTCGGCCGTGCGATAGGCGCGCTCGATCACGCTCACATCGGCTTTCGGATGGTTCGCACGCAGTGCTCGAACCAACGGTTCGATCTCAGGAATCGTCGGGCGCGTGCGTGCGCCAAACCATACGAGGCCGGACCTCACACGAGATCCGGCCACGCCTGGTTTTGAGTTAGCGGAGTTAGCCTGGTCAGTCATGCTCCTATGATACGCACCTGTGACGTGTCAAACATATTTGACCACAACTAAACGAGGAACTGCAGGTCAGACTACCAATGCAGATTCAGTGACGACATCATGTTCGGCAAGCTTTTCGCGCCCGTCGAAAGCCTCAAGCTCCAAAAGAACAGCAACGGTGCTCACTTGCGCTCCGCACTGACGGAGCAGATCAACCGACGCAGCAGCAGTGCCTCCTGTTGCAAGAACGTCATCGATGACCAGCACACGCGACCCTGGAGTCACCGACTCGGGTCGGATCTCCATGCGAGCACTACCGTATTCAAGGTCATAGTCGACACCGATAACGTGACCGGGAAGCTTGCCTGCTTTGCGGATGGTCAGCATACCGACACCGAGTTCAGCGGCAAGTGGCGCTCCAAGAATGAAGCCACGCGACTCCAGACCTGCAATTGCGTCGACACTGCCCTTATAGCGCTCGGCGAGCATCTCAATGAGCTCTTTAAACGCCGGACCGTTTGCAATCAGCGGAGTGATATCGCGAAACAGAACACCGGGCTCTGGGAAATCTTGAACAAGACCTAGATTCGAGTCAACAAGTTCACCGATATGCGCGCCAAGTTCACCACTCATCGATGCTCCTTCTTCCTCTTCGGCTGGTGAGCATTCGAGAGGCGTTGCCCCGGACGAACAGGAGCAACCTTCACAGTGGAGGCAGCCTCGTCACCCTTACCCAAAGCCACATGACGCGCACGATCCTTTTCAACCGACTCCGTGTGCTCCTTCGTCTTCTTCAAACGCTCTTGAAGCAGAACAAGAAGCGGGGACGCAATAAAGATCGACGAATAGGTGCCGGCGATCATACCGACGAACAGCGCCAGCGAAATATCAGTCAGAGTACCGGTACCAAGAAGCAAAGCACCAATAATCAGAATCGAACCGACCGGAAGCAATGCAACAACCGACGTATTAATCGAACGGACCATGGTCTGGTTGACAGCCAAGTTCACGTATTCGGCAAAAGTGAACCGCTTCTGGTCGTAGATGTCCTTCGTCAACTCGCGGACCTTGTCGAATACAACGACCGTGTCGTACAGCGAGTACCCAAGAATCGTCAGGAAGCCGATGACCGTTGCAGGCGAAACCTCAACCTGGGTGATAACGAAAACACCAAGCGTCACGGCAATATCGTGGACAAGTGCCAGCAGAGCGGCCAGTGCCATAGTCCATGACCTGAAGTACAGGGTCATTAAGATCGCGACGAGCAACATGAAGATGACAAGCGACTGAGCAGCCTTCGAAGTCACCGAAGCGCCCCAGGACGGGCCGATCGTTGACGACTGAACATCGGCCGAATCAACACCGTACGCGCTGGTCAGCGCATCACGAATCGTCGCTGCCTGCTGCGAATCAACAGATTCAGTCTGAATACGAACAGAATCCGTACCAACCTTCGTCACCTTCGCGTTGGAAACAATTCCGGTGCCAGTCACAATATCCGAGGCCTTTTCCTCAGACTGATCGCTGACTCGGGTCACATCAAACTGCGCACCGCCTGTGAACTCAATGGAAGCATTGAGGCCGATGGCTGCTGAAAGAACAAAAGCAACGCCAATCAAGGCTGCAGCAACACCGACAAAAACCTTGCGCTTGGGGACAACCGGGTAGGACTTATCCCCCGAGTACAGAGCATTACCCCACTGGGCGAACGACATCATTTCGCGTCCCCTTTCTGCTCGGTAGCCTCACCATCGACTGCGCTACCCTCAGCCTTCGTCGCTTCACTATCCGCAGACGCGCGAGCTTCTTTCAGTTGCGCTTCAGCTTCAGCAAGACGCTGCGCGCGACGACGCTGAGCAAGGCTCATACCTTTGCCTTCAGCCACAGGCTGAGCCGTCGCACCCTTTTCCTGCTTTTGCTTCGGCATAACAACACGGCCACGACCGGCGTAAATCAGCGAGTTCTTTGCACCGAGGTGCTCGGGATCAAGACCGGAAAGACGATGTCCCTCGCCAAAGAATTTGGTACGAATCAGCAGTTCCATCATCGGGTGAGTGAACAAGAAGATGACAGCAATATCGATCACGGTTGTCACACCGAGAGTGAACGCGAAGCCCTGCACGCCACCGACTGCCAGCAGGTAGAGGACGATAGCTGCAACCAAGTTCACGGCATCGGAGACGAGGATCGTGCGCTTAGCGCGATCCCAGCCTTCGTCGACTGCGGCAGCAAGCGGACGACCGTCACGGACCTCGTCACGCACGCGTTCGAAGTAGACAATGAACGAGTCAGCGGTGACGCCAACCGCCATAATCAAGCCTGCAACGCCTGCGAGCGACAAACGATATCCCATCGTCGCCGACAGAAGCGCGATCACGATGTAGGTGAGTGCTGCTGCGACAAATAGCGAACCGGCAGAAATAAGCGCCAGACCACGGTATTGCCAGATCAGGTACAAGATGACCAGTAGGAAGCCGATGGCGCCAGCCACCATGCCCTTCTGCAGGTGGTCAGAACCCAGTGTGGCGGAAATACGCTGTTCGGACTGAACTTCAAAGTTCAGAGGAAGCGAACCGAAGCTGAGCTGGTTTGCTAGCGCGGTGGCTGACTTTGCGGTGAAGTTACCGGTGATCTGAGCACGACCATCAGAGATGACAGCATTCATTGAAGGAGCAGTAATCACCGAGCCGTCAAGAACAACGGCAAAGTGGTTGCGGTCCGGCGAATCGAAGAAGCTCTTTCCTTCGGCGTCAGAGTCCTTGTAGGAGTAGAGCAGTTTGGAAGAATCTGCGAATGCCTTCGTACCTTCAGAATCAAACTGCAGGTCGACGCCCCACTGGCCAGTTGCCTGACCGGTTGAGTTGGTGACTTGGCCGGCAGTTGCATTCGAAAGGTTCGAACCGGCAACCGAAACTGGACCAAGAATGTACTTCAGCTGGCCATCGCTATCGCAGGCAGCGTAGGGCTTGTCTGCAGCCCCTTCGGTCTGCTGGCGAGCTTCGGGGTTGGTGCAATCAAGCACGGAGAAGTCGTAGAGAACCTGCTCTGTGATCCATGCAAGATCCGTTCCATTAGCAGGAGTCGAATTCGGCTGGTCTGAGAGAACACCGTCCTGATTCAGATCAGCGACCCGCATCGCAGATTCTTCATCCAGTGCGGTCGACACCTGCTGAACCGACTGAGCGCCATCTGCTGACTGGGCTCCATCATCCGAGGCCTGTTCTGTCGCTGACTGAGTATCATCGCCGGACTGAGCTGACTGTGCAGAATCTTTGCCTGAAGCTTCGGCGGTTGAGGCGGTCGCAACATTCCGGGAAGCCAGACCGATACGCAGAACAGGTCGGAAGTTCATCTGCGAGGACGAACGAATCAGGTCGAGAGTTTCCTGCGAGGGCGTACCTGGGATTGAAACAACAATGTTGTCCGAGCCCATCGAAGTGATCTCTGATTCGGCAACACCGGAGGCATCAATACGATTACGAATAATTGAAATCGCCTGCGTGATGTCGTCTTCAGTGATCGCTCGGTCGCCTTCTTCGGTCGACTTCGGCGTCAAGATCAGTTGGGTGCCACCCTGAAGGTCGAGGGCGAGCGAGGGAACCAACGAGGTCCCCTTGGTGACGTTGCCAATCACCAGTGTGGCCGCTGCCATCACCATTGCAACAATGAGGGTGACAAGTGAACGCACAGGTCGGCGTTTACGTGTAGACACTTTTAACTACTCCCAGTCCCTAGCTCGGGATACTCAGTTCTTTTCGTCGGTCGATGCATCATCCGTAGCGGGATCATCGAGGCCAAGAATCGGTTCTTTCGGTTCTTCTTCGGTCAGTTCGACAGCGGGCTCATCTGAAGCGAAAGGGGGTTCGTCCCCAACGGAACGGATCATCTGACGATCCCAGTACATCTCTGTACCATCAATCGTCTCGAGTACGACGATGTCGCCGTCCTGATCGACAAAGCGACCCCAGAATCCAACAGCGGTCTTCACCCAAGCGCCGGGAACGAGTTTCTCGTTCATATCTCGTTCCATTTGAGCCTGACGCTCAGCCATCTTCTTGCGACCACGGCTTGAATACCACATCATCGCGATCAGGATGAGCGCAAGCAGTACAAAGGTCATGTTGCCGCCCTGGAGGAAGTTACCCACGGATTGCCTCTTTCTAGTCATGAACGCGCGTAGAGCGCACCTTGGTCAGTCTAATGCGAAGAAGGCTCTCTTAGCGAAAAAGGCAGTCAAATCAGGCGAATAACACTGTGATTCAGCTAAACAGCATAGATTCGGCGGGCGGTGTCAGCCCCAAATGGTGGAAAGCTTTGGGCGTAGCGGCACGTCCGCGGTTGGTTCTGACAAGGAATCCTTCACGAACCAAGTAGGGCTCAGCGACGGTTTCGACCGTCTCTGCTTCTTCACCTACCGTGACCGCAAGAGTGGTCAATCCAACCGGTCCCCCAGCAAAACGCTGACAGACTGCGTCGAGTACTGCTCTGTCAAGACGATCTAGACCGTAGCGGTCAACTTCGAACAGGGTGAGTGCGCCCTGGGCAGCTTCAAGATCCAAAGCGCCGCTTCCACGTACTTGGGCATAGTCGACGACGCGACGAAGAAGGCGATTGGCGATACGCGGGGTGCCTCTTGATCGGGAGGCGATTTCGTGAGCCGCCTGAGCGTCCAAGGGAGCGCCAAGAAGGTCAGCGGAACGCGTGACGACTGCTTCAAGTTCGTGTGTCTCGTAGAACTCAAGATGAGCGGTAAAACCGAAACGGTCACGCAGAGGAGCCGGTAGCAGGCCCGTGCGCGTAGTCGCACCGACAACGGTAAAAGGTGGAAGCGTCAGCGGGATCGAGGTTGCGCCGGGCCCCTTACCCACGACAACGTCGACGCGGAAGTCTTCCATTGCCAGATACAGCATTTCTTCTGCGGTGCGAGCAAGACGGTGAATTTCGTCAATAAAAAGAATGTCGCCTTCTTGAAGCCCTGAAAGGATTGCAGCGAGGTCACCCGAATGCTGGATTGCCGGACCGGAGGTCAGGCGGAGCGCTGTCCCCATTTCGGCGGCAATAATCATTGCCAAAGTGGTCTTACCCAACCCGGGAGGACCGGCAAGAAGAACATGGTCGGGGCTCACGCCACGGCCACGTGCCGCATCGAGAACAAGCTGAAGTTGTTCACGAACAGTTTCTTGTCCGACGAATTCAGTGAGGCGCTTGGGACGCAAAGCTGCTTCTGCGGCACGTTCAAGCTCACCGGCATCAGGAGCAACAATACGCATTGCCTCTGCGGGAGAATCGAAAGAATCAGCCACGAGAGCCTCCCAACTTCAGCAAAGCGGCACGGAGCAAATCAGACGCGCCCAAGCCCTGTCCGCCCAGCGTATCGATTGCCGCTTGCGCTTGGGATTGCTTCCAGCCCATCGAAACCAAAGCTGCCACAACATCTTCTTCGACAGCGCCCATGTTGAGAGTGGCTCCGGTTCCTTCCTTTCCAAGATGTGCGGGCTGACCGAGCTTCTCTCCTAGCTCTAACACCATGCGTTGCGCTGATTTCTTTCCAACACCGGGGATCTTGCCCAAGGTTGAAAGATCATGATCGCGAACGGCACGACGAAGATCATCGGGGCTAAGAACGCCAAGCGCACCAAGGGCAATACGAGGTCCAATACCGGACACGGTCTGCAAGATGGTGAATACATCACGCTGATCAGCCGTTTCAAAGCCCATGAGTGTCAGGGAATCCTCGCGCACAATAAGCGATGTCGCAACAGTGACCTCGTCGCCGACGCGCACCTGCTGAGCGTATGTGGGCACAACCTTCACATTGAAACCAACGCCGGAGACAACCACGACAATTGAATCCAAGCCAACTGAGGCCACTGTTCCATTCAACTGTGCGATCAATTGTTCTCCTGTATTGGATCGATAGCGCCCACACCCAATGCGAACACCTGTTCTATTTTACTTGCGACGCAGTCGCGGATCAACAGCACCTGTCCGGCGTTGCGCAGCTTGAGCTTCCGCCCACGCACGTTGCGCGGGTGTCATTGCCCCTTTGGAAGTCAAGCGGCCAGAGATAGAAACAGAAACTGACGAATCATCGCCGACACCCAGCAGACCTGTCCCCCGCCACGCATGACAAATTGCGATTGCAAGCGCATCTGCAGCATCGGCGGGCTTCGGAGGCTTCGACAAGCGAAGAATACGCGACACCATTGCCTGAACCTGCGCTTTATCCGCATTGCCGTTTCCGGAAACAGCAGACTTCACTTCTGACGGGGTATGAACCGCCATCGGCAGACCAGCACGCGCCACGCACGTCATGGCAGCACCCATGACTTGCATCGTCGTCGTCACTGACTGCAAGTTGTCTTGGGCGAAGACTCGCTCAATCGCCACAACTTCAGGCTGATACTGCGCGATCACATTATCAATCGCATCTGCAATCGTCCGAAGCCTGAAATGCGTCGCAATGTCTTTGTTGGAACGAGCAACCCCGACATACACGAGCGTGGCACGCCTTGACTCATCAACGTCAACAACACCCAAACCGCATCGTGTAATGCCGGGGTCAATTCCCATGACTCGCATGGGTCAGCGGTTCTCCACCATTGAAACGAACAGTTCATGCAGGCGGTCATCGCCACCAACCTCAGGGTGGAAGCTAGTTGCCATGACGTTACCTTGACGTACGGCCACGATCGGACCGTCTTCAGCGTTTCCGGCGCGCGCGATCACAGACACGGTGTCGCCAACGGACTCAACCCACGGTGCGCGGATAAAGACAGCGCGGAAATCGTCGCCTTCGATACCGTCAATCACGAGGTCTTCTTCGTAGGAATCAACCTGACGCCCAAAGGCATTACGTCGAACAACCATGTCGAGGGTGGCGAAGCACTTCTGATCATCGCGACCATCTAGGATCGTAGATGAAAGCATAATCATGCCAGCGCATGTGCCCCACGCGGGAAGTCCAGCATCGAGACGGCCTTTCAAAGGTTCAAACATGTCGAAGGAGACCAACAGATTCGACATGGTCGTTGACTCGCCACCGGGGATAATCAGACCATCCACTTTCGCCAATTCGCAGGGACGACGCACCTTAACGGCGCGGGCGCCAGAATTCTCTAGCGCCCGCACATGTTCGTCAACGTCACCCTGAAGGGCGAGAACGCCGATCATCACCATCCGCGCTCCGCGAGACGGTGAGAAACCGGAAGGTCATCAACGTTGATACCGACCATTGCTTCACCGAGGCCACGCGAGACCTCAGCAATGACGGACGGATCATCGTAGAAGGTGGTTGCCTTGACGATGGCAGCTGCACGCTTCGCCGGATCGCCGGACTTGAAGATACCGGATCCAACGAAAACGCCCTCAGCGCCGAGCTGCATCATCATTGCAGCGTCCGCCGGGGTGGCAATGCCACCGGCGGTGAACAGAACGACAGGAAGCTTACCTTCGCGAGCGACCTCGGCGACCAGCTCGTAGGGAGCCTGGAGTTCCTTGGCGGCAACGTAGAGCTCGTCTTCGGGAAGCGAGGTGAGGTGACGGATCTGGTCGCGGATCTTACGCATGTGCGTCGTCGCGTTGGAAACGTCGCCGGTACCAGCTTCACCCTTGGAGCGAATCATTGCTGCACCTTCGGTGATGCGACGAAGTGCTTCACCTAGGTTGGTTGCACCGCAAACGAAGGGAACGGTGAAGTTCCACTTGTCGATGTGGTTGGTGTAATCGGCCGGGGTGAGAACCTCGGATTCGTCGATGTAGTCGACGCCGAGGGACTGCAGGACCTGAGCTTCAACGAAGTGGCCGATGCGAGCCTTTGCCATGACCGGGATAGAGACAGCGTTGATGATGCCATCGATCAGATCCGGGTCAGACATACGTGCAACGCCACCCTGTGCGCGAATGTCAGCAGGAACGCGCTCAAGCGCCATGACGGCAACTGCGCCCGCATCTTCAGCGATCTTTGCTTGCTCGGGAGTAACGACGTCCATGATGACGCCACCCTTGAGCATCTGAGCCATACCGCGCTTAACCTGCGGGGTACCAACTTCGCGAGTCGACGTGGAGTCAGCCATCGTCACTCCTCTTCTTCCAGCTGCGCACGGACCTCATCCGAGTACGTCATGTTGTTGTAGATGTTCTGAACGTCGTCAGATTCTTCCAGAGCGTCGATCAGTTTCTGAACCTTCAGTGCGCCTTCAAGGTCGACCTCAACGTCGGTTGATGCGACGAACTGAACTTCAGCGGAATCGTAATCGATACCTGCTGACTGGAGTGCCTTACGGACCTCGACAACATCAGAGGCTGCGGATTCGATGACGAATCCATCACCGGTGTCGGTCACTTCTTCAGCACCCGCATCCAGAACGGCTTCCATGATCGTGTCCTCGTCAACGCCGTCTGCTGCGCCGACCTCGACGATGCCACGACGGGAGAAGAGGTAGGAAACCGAACCCGGATCTGCCAGCGAACCACCCTGACGGGTAAAGCCAAGGCGGACGTCGGAAGCTGCACGGTTACGGTTGTCGGTCAAACATTCGACAAGGAATGCAACACCGTTCGGGCCGTAGCCTTCGTACATGATGGTTTCGTAGTTCGCGCCACCGGCTTCTGCACCGGAGCCACGCTTGACAGCACGATCAATGTTGTCAGCGGGAACGGAGTTCTTCTTTGCCTTCTGGATGGCGTCATACAGGGTCGGGTTACCTGCGGGATCGCCACCGCCAGTGCGTGCTGCAACTTCAATATTCTTGATCAGACGAGCGAAGAGCTTTCCGCGCTTCGCGTCAATGGCGGCCTTCTTGTGCTTGGTGGTCGCCCATTTAGAGTGTCCCGACATTACTGCTCCCTTGAAGGGTGGATTGCGTACCCGTATATCTTAGCGGGATTAGTAAAAGGTCACCGTCTTCAAAGGTGGGCTATGGGACACAGTAAACGTTCGATGCCAATGCCCGTCAGCCTTGAGCTGAGCGATTACAGCAGGCGCGAGACGGTGACAATCCGTACTGGTAAGTTCGCACCGGGACGAAAATCAGCGAAACTTCCTTCGCTTTGAATGATCAGAGCAGTCGCTTTACCGACCCCAGTGCCAAGATCGGCTTTCGCACTATCGTCTCCGATCAGGTATCCAACATGGCCGATTGTTGGCTGATGTCCGACAATCAGTGCAGATTCTCCAGGCAGGGAGTGAATCGTTTCGATGAGTGACTCTGCCCCGGCAGAGTAGATTGAGCGATCCTTATACGTGGTCCTCATTGGCAGGTTCTTCGCGATCTCGTCGAAGGTCTGCCATGCACGCACTGCTGTTGAACTGACCCCTAGTTCGATGTCTCCAACTTCGGCCCGCAGTTTGATACCAAGCTCGTGCGCCCGACGGAGACCAAGATCGGTCAACGGGCGCGAGTGATCCGACATTGCGAAATACTCCGGGTCAGAGTGGCGAACAAGGATCAGCGTGCATTGACTCATGCGAAAAGATTACAGTGTGAGGGATCGAGGAGGTTCAATGGCATTGGGACGAGGCAGCGCTGACGGTGTGTGTCAGGCGCGCGAGTGTAATGCGCAGGCGGTGTGGACCATCACCTGGTCAAACCCGAAAATCCCGTGGGCGGATTCCAAGACGTGGCTGTCATGCGACGAACACCGCGAATTCCTGTCCGATTACATGAAATACCGGGGTTTCCCCTGTGAGATCAATCCTCTAGATCCCACTGATCAACCGGACGGCTATTCCACGTCAGACCAGTGAATGCACCTCGCAGGTCATCGAGGTTGTAAGGAACGGAGGTACCGAATCGTTCGGTAGGCCACTGCAAGATGACGGTTCCCGTATTCGACATGAAGTGAGTCATCACAAGAGTGCCGGAGATGTTGTGCGCAAGCGTTGATGCCAGCAGGCGCAGTAGGGCTCCGTGGGCGACGATCACACCCACACCGTCCGGATCTTCCTCAAGTACGAGGCCAGCCACTTCGGCGATAACAGGCAACGCACGAGCAAGTGCGTCCTCCCCCGTTTCACCGCCAGACATACGGATGTGAGTTGCACCGTGCGACCAGTTTCCCGTTCCTTCAACGTAAACGGAGTCTGAGAACGGGTCAGCGTTCATCTCAACGTCACCTGAGCGTAATTCACGAATTCCTGGTCTGACCAGCGGAGTCAGGGCGTACTTAGCGCATAGGGGTGCGCAGGTTTGACGAGTGCGGAAAAGAGGTGAAACAGCAACCACTGTTGGAGCCTGCCCGACTTCAGATTCCCAGCGCGAAGCAAGATCAGCGGCTTGAGCCAACCCACCGGCGGTTAACGGTAGTCCAGGCCTGGAGGTGTCAAGAGCGTGTGCTTCATTGGCGTAGGTCTGTCCGTGACGCACGAGGACGATTTTCACCTGTGTTTCCGTTTCTTCTTCATGCCCTGGTGTGCAAGGCAGTATTCAGTTCCAAAAGTAGGTATCCATCAATGCGCGTGCTTTGCGCGATCGACGAAGCCATTCTTCTTCCAGCTCAAACTCGCTTGCCACACCATATCCAAGAACGCGTGCCAGCGGGATAAGGTCCTTGAAGTCTCTGGGAACGGTATCGAGTTTAACTCCCGACATTCGCCCGGTTGTCAGCACGTTCGCCGCCCGGATTTGTGATGCGAGGCTCCATGCATTTTCCAACGTCTTCGCATCATCAGGAGCAATCCATCCCGAACGAGTTAATGCGTGGAGTGCATCAATCGTTGACGAGGTGCGTAAAGAGTCATCGGCATGAGCATGTTTCAGCTGAAGAAGCTGAACAATCCATTCGACGTCTGACAGGCCACCCGGCCCCAATTTCACGTGACGTGTGGGTTCGATGCCACGAGGCAGGCGTTCGCTTTCCATTCTTGCTTTGAGCAGACGAATGTCTCTGATCTGGGCCTCGTCAATCGCGCTACCATAGCGCACGCGGTCGATTAACTCCCCCATTGAAAGCATCAGATCATCGGGGCCGGCGAATACGCGCGCCCGAAGGAGCGCTTGGCGTTCCCAGGTCGATGCCCACTTGTCGTAATACTCCGCGTACGATTCGACGGTTCTGGACATCGGTCCGTTGCGTCCTTCTGGGCGTAGGTCTAGGTCAACGCTGACACTCATCTGCGCTGTGACCGTCCCCAGCAATGCTTTCACGCGGTTGATGATTGCCGTTGCAGCGTTCGCAGCGTCGCTATCGCTCACACCATTGGCCGCGCGATGAAAAGCCATGACATCAGCGTCGGAGGCATAGTTTGATTCGCGTCCTCCGTAACGTCCCATCGCCACGAACCCAACGTCGACACGGTGACCGTTCTTGAGTTCTTCTTCGCGCGTTGCAATCGCTAATGCGCCGACAACTGCTGCGTCCGTAGCATCGGAGATTGCCTGCCGCCTGGCTCCGATTCCAGCCACCAAATCGCTCATCGCAGCACGAGTAAGTTCACGCGAACGCATGGCTCGCACGCGATATGCGGCCTTATCCGAATCTCCGTGGCGGTCAATCAACGAGGCCGCCTCGACTTTCAAAGCCTCAGCTTCACGAGGGGCGAGGTCTTTATCAAGATCCAGCCAGGCGACTGCTTCGGGGCGATGTGACAGAGCCTCAGCGATCCACTTCGAGTTCGGGAGCATCTCGCAGAGCCTGGATGCGGCAACTCCGGAATCACGCAGGAGAGCCAAATACCAGTGAGAATCACCGATTTGCTCCGATAGAGCTCTAAAGTTCAGCAGACCAAGGTCTGGATCGGCACCGTTGGAAAGCCACGAAATAAAAACGGGCAGAAGATGACGCTGGATCTTCGCACGCCTGCTTGTGCCCTGCGAGAGCGCCGTAATGTGGGCAAGAGCTCCTCGTGGATCGCGATAGCCGATGGCGTGAAGACGAGCCTGAGCACCATCGGAGTCCAGCGTAGCTTCATCAGGGCTCAGGCCCGCAGTTGCCTGAACAATCGGACGATAGAACACATCCTCATGGAGCATTCGAACGCGATCTCGGATGCGTTTCAGTTCCTTCGCCAGAGCCTCGGAACTACCGCAATGCTCAAGATCAACTCCCCTGCCCACCGCTCGAAGTTCGTTCGCTGACGTAGGGATCAGGTGGGTGCGACGCATGCGTTGAAGCTGAATACGGTGTTCAACAGCACGCAGGAAGCAGTAGCATTCACGCAGTTCTTGAGCATCACTACGCGCCACATAACCACCGTCGCCAAGGCGAGACAGCGCATCCAACGTTGATCTGACGTGAAGCGAATCATCGGTACGACCGTGGACCAGTTGCAACAGCTGCACGGTGAACTCGACATCACGCAGGCCACCTCGCCCGAGCTTCAGTTCACGGTCAGCTTCACGACGGGGAATCGTGTTTTCAACGCGACGTCGCATTGCTCGAGCATTTTCAACAAAGCCATCACGCCCCGTAGCATTCCAAATGTACGGGGAAGCAACACGGAAAAAGGCCTGACCAAGCTCCGTATCACCAGCTGCCGGGCGAGCTTTAAGAAGAGCCTGGAACTCCCACGTTTCAGCCCACTTATCCCAATACTGTTTGAACGAGTCAAGTGTTCGCACAAGCGCGCCATGACGCCCCTCGGGACGCAGATTCGCATCCACGCTCCAGAGTGGCTGTTCATTACCCGGACCTGAGCATGCCTGAGCCGAAAGCGCCGCCATGCGCGTACCCAGTTCGATGGCACTACGCTCATCAACACCCTCAGCCGGGGCAACAACGTACATTACGTCAACGTCGGAAATGTAGTTGAGTTCTTGAGCGCCCGTTTTTCCCATCGCAATAATCGAAAGACGAACATTACCCTGCGGATCAATATCTCGTCGCGCCAGTGCGAGGGCAGCTTCGAGTGCAGCGTCAGCAAGCGCTGCAAGGCGCACACCGACTTCCGGCATATATTCGGGCGGGTTCGGGTGCGTAGCATCGTCAGCAACGAGGTCCAACAAAACTCTGCGATACGCCCTACGCACATCGTCGCCATTGTAGCCGGGAGACGCAACGGGCATCTGCGACGCTGGATCAGCCCCCACTGCGTGAAGGAGCTCCGTCAACGGTTCGTCGGGTTCAACAAGCAAACCCTCAATGCGTGAAGGGTCAGAAATCAGGTAGTCGCCCCACCAGGAAGATGCACCAAAAACCGCGACCAGGCGCCGAAGCCCATCGCCCCCTTGTTCAGCGACTGTGGCTAATTGAGTGGGGGCGGCCTCGTGAAAACGCAGGCAGCTTACCAACGCGGAATCTGGATCGGCGCAGGCGTTGAACAGCGGTAGCCACTCGCCTAGCTCGCCAGGCAGGTCAGCGAAAAATGACGCTGCTCGCACCGGATCCAAGAAACCGCTACCGCGGAGGTCCTTAGGGGCGACCTCCATCAGTAGACCTTCAGGAACTGGCGAATCTCCTGAGGCGTCACCTGCTGGCGGTACTCACGCCATTCCTTTTCCTTGTTGCGCACAACGTAGTCGAAGACCTCTTCACCAAGAGCACCGGCAACCAAGTCAGATTCACGCATCAAACGAACCGCGGAAGCCAATGAGGTCGGCAGAGCCTCGATCCCCATCACCTGACGTTCGCGATCCGTCAGATCCCACACATTGTCCTCAGCTTCGTCGACAAGTTCGAGACGACGTTCAATGCCGTCAAGACCTGCAGTGATCAGAACGGCGAGTGCAAGATAGGGGTTCGCAGCCGGATCCAAGGCACGGTATTCAATGCGCGCTGCCGTACGCTTTTCAGGCTTGTACAGCGGGACTCGAACCAACGCGGAGCGATTGTTATGACCCCAGCACACGTAAGACGGAGCCTCGCCCCCACCCCAGAGACGCTTATAGGAGTTCACGTGCTGATTGGTGACAGCAGCGATCTCGCAAGCATGTTCCAAGAGCCCAGCAATGAAGTGGCGTCCCGTGCGTGACAGCTGATACTCACCTGACGGATCGTAGAAAGCGTTTTCTTCACCTTCGAGCAGCGAAAGGTGCGTATGCATACCCGAACCCGGGTGGTCAATGAAGGGCTTGGGCATAAACAGTGCGGCGAGGTTCTCGCGCAACGCGACCTCTTCGATGACGGTTCGAGCGGTCATGATGTTGTCGGCAGCACTCACCGCATCGACTGCACGCAGGTCGATTTCGTTTTGACCGGGGCCACCTTCGTGGTGGGAGAACTCGACCGCAATGCCCATATCTTCAAGCATGCGAACCGCGCGACGACGGAAATCATTCGAATGCCCGCGCGCAACATGATCGAAATAACCCGCAGAATCAACAGGCTTCAAGTTGTCGACACTGATCGGCTGTTGGAGCAGATAGAACTCAATCTCAGGGTGAACCATCACAGTGAAGCCGCGCTCTTGGGCTCGTTCAACAACGCGTTCCAACACGCCGCGCGGGTCGCTACGTGAAGCCTGACCATCGGGGGTCAACACGTCGCAGAACATTCGAGCAACGGGATCTTCTTCCCCTCGCCACGGCAACATCTGGAACGTCGAAGCATCCGGACGCAATAACATGTCGGACTCGTGTACGCGGGTCATGCCCTCAATCGCCGAACCGTCGAAACCGATACCCTCAGTGAAGGCATCTTCCAACTCGCCCGGATCAATTGCTACAGACTTCAAGACACCAGCGACGTCTGTAAACCACAGGCGAATAAAGCGAATGTCGCGGGCAGCAACCTCGCGCAGAACCTTTTCCTGGATGGGGTCCATGAGTCTCTTCTTTCAATCAGGGGCGATGGTGAGGGGGCGGCGGCCAAGAACACGTGGTCCACACCGGACAGTTTTACTTGTTCGGCTTAAAACCCTTCGCAATGGAATCCAGAGCAGCCGTCAGTTCGGTGGGAACAACCCACACCTTCGACGAATCCCCCTTGGCAAGTTCCGGAAGCATCTGCAAGTACTGGTAGCTCAGCAGATCAGGCGTTGGATTGCCCTCGTGGATCGACTGGAAGACGGTACCGATAGCCTCTGCTTGACCGCGGGCGCGAGTGACAGCCGCCTGAGCTTGTCCTTCAGCCTTCAAGATGGCGGACTGCTTTTCACCCTCAGCCTGAAGGATCTGCGACTGACGGACACCTTCAGCAGTCAGAATCGCTGCACGCTTATCACGTTCGGCTCGCAACTGCTGTTCCATTGCCTGCTGAATCGACGGTGGCGGATCAATTGCCTTCAACTCAACGCGATTCACCCGGATACCCCAGCGTCCCGTTGCTTCATCAAGAACACCACGAAGCTGAGTGTTGATCGAGTCGCGACTCGTCAGCGTCTGCTCGAGGTCGAGCGAGCCAATGACATTACGGAGCGTCGTCACCGTCAGCTGTTCGATTGCCTGAATGAAGTTCGCAATCTCGTAGGTCGCGTGCATTGGATCCGTAACCTGGTAGTAAATCACCGAGTCGATGGAAACCACGACGTTATCGGCGGTAATCACCGGCTGTGGAGGAAAGCTGGTGACCTGTTCACGCAGGTCAACGCGTGCTGCAATACGGTCAAAGAACGGAATCAGCACATGCAAACCACCGTACATCACCGTGTGAAAACGACCGAGGCGCTCGATCACCAACGCGCGAGGCTGGGGAACAATCTGGACGCTCTTGGCAAGGATGACCACAACAAGGATCAGCAGGAGCCCAGCAACGAAGGGACCAATACTAATGTCCACGGCGACACTCAACCTTTCTGTTCTTCGAATGATTTACTACGGTTCTCGACGGAGGTAACAACCGCCGTAGCACCGTCGATCTCGCACACATACGCATGTTCACCCACAAGAAGGGGCTTTTCGTCGATTGTGCGGGCAGACCAGACTTCGCCTTCAAGTTTCACGCGACCACTGCTGGCGTTCACGGTTTCAATCACATCGACCTGTCGCCCAATCAAGGCGTGCACATTGGTTTTCACGTTCGTTTGCGACCAGAGCATACGCATTTTCAGCCACGGACGAAGCGCACAAAGAAAGACCAGCGAGCAGACCACAAAAACGCCGACTTCGGGCCAGAGCCCAGGAACCACAAGAGAGGTTAACGCCGCTGCCAAAGCACCGATGGCGAGCATGAGGAACACAAGGTCAACCGTTGCCATCTCAATCAGTCCAAGAACGATGGCAACAATCACCCACCACAAAGCGTGCGTCATACACACTCCCCTTCACTCGACGTGTCCACGGTGATACCTATTAAGAGACTTACCTGACGGCGCGAGCCCACCAGCGTCCGTTGTCGTTACCGGCGCTCAGAGGCAGACAATACGTCGCTGACAGATTCACTCCGGTGATGACGGAATCAATTGCGCCCGACTGGACGACCTTTGCTCCATCCATCAAGACCGCGTGCGTCATTCCGCTGGGAATTTCTTCCACCTGGTGTGTAACCAAAATGACCTGCGGAGCATGCGGACCGGAAATGATCTCTTCAAGAGCTCCGATCAATAGTTCGCGGGCGCCAAGATCCAAGCCAGCGGTAGGCTCATCAAGAATCAGGATCTCCGGGTCTGTCATCAGGCTTCGAGCAAGCAACACGCGTTGCGCTTCGCCCTCAGAGAGAGTTCCAAACTGACGATCCGCCAAATGGTCAATACCGAACGCGACAAGCAGATTGTCGCAACGCGCATCATCTTGAGCTTCGTATTCTTCGTCGCGATGAATTGCGATACCCCACGCTGCCGTGCGAACAAGGTCGCGAACAGTTTGGTGTGCACGAATGGAGGGGGCAAGAGACTTCGAAACAAGTGCAACGCGGGAAGCAAGTTCTTGACGGTCGAGAGCAGAAACGTCTTCGCCATCAAGTGTCACCCTGCCCTGCGCCAATGCTTCACGACCGGCTAGCGCTCGGATAAGAGTTGTCTTACCCGCGCCATTCGGGCCAAGAATCACCCAATGCTGGCCGTGTTCGGTGCTAAAAGACACCGAATCAAGAATCGCAGTTCCACGTTTCCTTACAGTTGCATCCACACATTCAAGGACATAAGTCATACCTATAAGCCTACCTTTGTCGCCGAAATATAATCGGCTGACTCACACCAGTGTGCGATACAGAGCCGCGGTCTTCTGGCCGATGGCATCCCAAGAGAAGTGGTCGCGAGCACGCGTCAGGCCTGCCACTCCCATCGTCTTGGCGCCCTGAGGGTTATCGAGGACTGCGATCAGGCGCTCGGCCATATCATGAACGAAGGTATCGGGCTTCAGAGGAGTGCCGGTGCCGTCATCCATTTGTTCGATCGGAACCAGATACCCGGTCTCGCCGTCGACGATGACATCGGGAATACCGCCCGTTGCCGTACCAACAACGGGCAGACTCAGCGCCATCGCTTCGAGGTTCACAATACCGAGTGGCTCGTAGACCGACGGGGTGATGAACACGGTCGATGCATCCAGAATTGCTGCAATGTCAGGTTGCGGGAGCATCTCAGAGATGAGGATGACGCCCTGACGCTTCGCCTGCAGATCCTTCACAAGCGCATCAACTTCGGCTGCAATCTGCGGAGTATCGGGAGCACCCGCACACAAAACAATCTGAACGTCATCGGGAAGCAGGTTCGCTGCGCGCAGAAAATGGGGCAGACCCTTTTGACGCGTAATGCGTCCAACGAACACAACGGTTCGCTTGGTCGGATCAATCGAATACGTCTTCAGAACGCGTTCTTGGTTCTCGCGTTCAGCGTCGGTAGACGGAGCACGCCACTTCGCCAGATCAATGCCGTTGTGAATGACGTGAACCTTCGCGTCGTCAACGTTCGGGTAGCAGCGCAGAATGTCGGCCTTCATACCGTTCGAAACTGCAACAATGCCGGCAGAGGCCTCGTACGACGTCTTCTCGATGTAGGAAGAAATGCGGTAGCCACCACCCAGCTGCTCGGCTTTCCAGGGGCGCAAGGGCTCCAGAGAGTGTGCTGAAATGACGTGCGGAATATCGTTAAGCAGAGCCGAAAGATGGCCGGCAAAGTTTGCGTACCAGGTGTGCGAGTGAACCAGGTCTGCGCCTTCGGTCTGGGCAGCGATGGAAAGATCTACGCCGAGCGTTTTCAGTGCCGCGTTCGCTCCTGCCAGTTCCGCTAGGTCAGCGTGGCCGACAACTCCAGTTTCGGCTCCTTCGGTTCCGGGTTCACGAGGCCCGTCAAACGCGTGAACGCGAACCTCGTCGAGGCGGGGACGCAGAACTTTAGCAAGTTCGGTAACGTGAACACCTGCACCTCCATAAACAAAGGGCGGATACTCGCGGGTCAGCAGGTCAACGCGCATGATGGTCCTTTCAGGGAAGGCACAAACTTCTTGGGCTAGCCTACCGCGAGCACAGAGCACTCACCGGCGAACCCCCACATGCGTGCACATAGTTACGAATTCAATGACCATATGTGATGGGCGCCACACAGTGGAATGTGCGTGCAAGATCACACTGACTCTCATAGGCTTAGTCCATGGCCAAAAATCATGTTCTCGCAATTGTTCTTGCGGGTGGTGAGGGAAAGCGACTGATGCCGCTGACCGACGACCGCGCTAAGCCCGCTGTTCCCTTCGGTGGACACTATCGTTTGATCGACTTTGCTCTGTCCAACATCGTGAACTCCGGTTATCTGAAGATCATCGTGTTGACCCAGTACAAGTCCCACTCGCTTGACCGCCATGTCACCAAGACCTGGTACACGTCTCCTCTTCTCGGTAACTTCATCGCCCCTGTTCCGGCTCAGCAGCGTCGCGGGCCTCACTGGTACTTGGGTAGCGCTGACGCTATCTACCAGTCCCTGAACATCGTCGATGATGAGCAACCCGACTACATCGTCATCATTGGTGCCGACAACATCTACCGTATGGACTTCTCTCAGATGGTTCAGCACCACATCGATTCCGGACTCCCGGCCACGGTCGCAGGTATCCGTCAGCCGATCGAACTTGCTTCCGCTCTCGGCGTGATCGACTCGGCAGACGGCAAGATCAACCAGTTCCTCGAAAAGCCGAAGAACGCTGTCGGCCTTGCCGATGATCCCACCAAGGTGCTCGCTTCCATGGGCAACTACGTGTTCACCACGAAGGACCTGATCAAGGCTCTCCGCGAGGACGCACACAACCCCGAGTCCAAGCACGATATGGGTGGCAACATCATCCCGTGGTTCGTCGAGCGTGGTGAGTGCGGTGTATACGACTTCCAAGACAACGACGTCCCGGGTTCGACCGACCGCGACCGTAACTACTGGCGCGACGTTGGTACCCTCGACGCCTACTATGACGCCAACATGGACCTGATTTCAGTCCACCCCGTGTTCAATCTGTACAACCACAAGTGGCCGACGATGACGATGATCGACGGTTCCCTGCCACCGGCTAAATTCGTGTACGGCGAAGAGCACTCGCGAATGGGTCACGCGGTTGACTCCTTCGTCTCCCCCGGCGTCATCATTTCCGGTGGCGAGGTCTACCACTCGGTTATCTCCCCCGGTTGCTACATCCACTCCTGGGCTCAAGTCACTGACTCGGTTGTGATGGATGGGTGCCGTATTGGTCGCCACGCAGTGGTATCCAAGGCAATCCTCGACAAGAACGTTGTTCTCGAAGAAGGTGCTGTGATTGGTCTTGACCACACGCACGACCGTGAACGTGGCTTCACGGTCACAGATTCCGGTATTACCGTTGTCCCCAAGGGAACGGTTGTTACCCGTTGAGTAATACACCCTGTTCTCTCCCGGACGCTTCGGCGTTCGGGAGAGACGCATTTTCACCCCTGCCTCGCCTGATCGTCACCGATGTTGATTCAACTTTGATCGCCCAAGAAGTCATCGAAGAGTTGGCGCATTTCGCTGGGACGCGCGGGCAGGTTGCTGACATCACCGCGCGGGCAATGAACGGCGAGATAGACTTCGCCGAATCTTTGCGCCTCCGTGTCTCCACCTTGGCGGGTGTTCCCGCTACGGTGTTCGACGAGGTTCTTCATTCGATCACTCCTACGCCCGGTGTTCGCGATCTGATTGATGCGGTTCATGCCCACGGCGGTTTTTTCGGTGTGGTCTCAGGTGGCTTCGAGGAAGTTGTTTCTCCTCTTTGTCACCAGCTGAACATCGATCATTACTTGGCTAACCGACTTGAGGTCACCAACGGCTTCTTGACGGGTAAGGTCCTGGGGGCAATCGTGACCGCGGACGCCAAGGTTCAGGCGTTGGAAGAGTGGCGTCTATTGCACGGACTGGATGTTAACCAGACAGTCGCCATCGGAGATGGAGCAAACGATATTCCAATGCTCCAACGGGCAGGTGTGGGAATCGCTTTCTGCGCAAAGCCCACAGTTCGTGAGCAAGTAAAGTATTCACTGAACGTTGCACAACTGGATCTCTTGATTGAGCCATTGGGACTATCGGGGGTTCCTCGCACCTAAGCGCACACTGAGTACCAACAGATTCTCAATTGTCAGAGCTTCTGATTAAAGGCGTATCGGATCGGAAATGTTCATCCGATCTGATACGTTCACTCTTCGCCGCTTCCTGAGCAGGCACTTGATTCGCGAATACGGTGAAGCTGACCGTCCCAACCGTTCACCCATGATTGGGCAAGAGTCGCAAGATTGAGGGGGTAGACCTCACCGTTCAGTGCCCGTTGAGCAAGCTCATCTAGATCCCACCAGCGCTGTTCGTCAATCACGTCGCGTTCTAGGTCGGTCCACCCATCATCGTTCAGCGTGACACATTGAGTGTGAGCGATGAAGAACCACTCGTCCTGTTTGGCGGTGATGGATAAAAAGTCGAAGGTTGCTTCACGATAGATCACGGGGCCAACAAGAGTATCGGGTTCTAAGACAATCCCCGTTTCTTCAAAGAGCTCTCGACATGCTGCTTCTGCGGGATTCTCCCCCTCCATAATTCCGCCACCGATGGTGAACCACCACTGGCGTTCCGGCTGATCGCGATCGTGTCCTTTGGCAAGGAGCAATCTGCCATTCTCATCAAAAAGGATCACGCGAGCCGCTTGTCGGTGCGGGTAGCCGTCTGCATCTACAGGCCATTCGTTTTCATCAAGACCAGACATGGATTACCTCGCCTTATTCAATGTCGTCTGCGTCATCGCATTGAGGAAGAACTGACGATCTTGAGTGACCTGAGCAACCAATTGTCGGTCGAATTCGATGCGAGAATCATCGGCACCCAAACGTTCTTGGAGCTTTTGATCAAGCCCCAGGGCGGCAAGATTAGAAAGGAATCGTCTCATTGCTTTTTGCGCGTCCTTGCCCGCAGGCTTCACCCAGTTCATCGCGGTTCTGCGACCGGCTTTCTCACTGACCATGACCACCTCGGCGGGAAGGACCCATCCGGCTTGGACGTAGGGAATGAGCCCTTCACGAACGGTCTTCAATTCGCGTCGTGAAATCCAGGTCAGCACAATCATCCAGCCGACGAACAGTGGAATCTCGACAAAAAGATAGTTGGTAATAAAACTGGCAGCTTCTGAGGTTCCCGCATAGTTCCACAATCCGTGAACGTACATTGCGATGGTTAATCCCAGAAGACTGACGATGGTACGGGGTAGCCAGGAGCGTATGCGAATCAGCGCAAAAGCGAGAGCAAGGCCGGTGAATGATGTGGCCATCGGGTGCAGGAATGGGCTGAAAACCCCACGAAGGATGACAGTGACGGTCAGGGCCGCTGATCCTTCTTGGCTTGCCTGCAGGAAGTATTGAATGTTCTCGATGAAAGCGAAGCCTGCGCCGGAAAAGCCGGCATAGACAATACCGTCAATCAGGGAGTGAATGGTGCTTCTACGGGCGAGGATGATGAACAGAACACCGAGTGCTTTGAGTGTTTCTTCGACCGGAGGGGCAACATATACGGCTGTCCACCGCATTGCTTCCATTTCATCGCCAAGTACCAGCGTGGCGTTGAGGAGCAGTGCAGAGTTCAATACGGATGCCCCAACAATGGCGACGCCCGCACCCCAGACGAAAGCAACACTTTTCGTCCACAAGGGTTCTGGCTCGTGACGATCCAAGTGAATGAAGAACCCCAGAACAACGACCAGAGGGAAGGAAGCAAGGAATGCTAAGTAGGCGGTGGTTGATGCGTCGCTCAGCGAAATGTATCCGTAAATGCTCAGCGCGATACAGATCGCTGAGACAGTAATGATTGACGTTTCGAAACGCGGAAGGCGAAAATGTTGAGGCTGGGGTACGTTCCACATTGGCGCTGAATAATGCGTCGTCGGAGAAACCATGTTTGCTCTGGGCACGTCGGGGCGAATACGCGAAAGCCGGAACTGTTCTCCAGGACCGGATGATGCACTTTCGTATGTCACTGATTCTCCGTTAATTGCCTACGTAGACGCGGGGCTTCTCAGATATGGCCGTCGATCTTCTTCAGTGCACCAGCAGTAAATGCGATTCGCTGGCCGACGGTGAATAGGGAGGCGAAGGCGACCCAGATGAGGCCTGCGACGGCCCACCACTGTCCACATCCCCAGTCGGTCAAAGCAGCCCCGACGAGGACAACGATCAACCGGTCGGTTCGTTCCGCGATACCAACTTTGGCCAGAACTCCGATGGATTCGGCGCGTGCTCGAGCGTAGGGAACGGCTCCGGTGCCGACGATGGCGATGAGTCCTCCAACCAGTCCAACCGTGCGTGCGGTTGAGGGCTCCCATCCGAAGATCAACCACGCGCACACGGATGCGAATACTGCGCCGTCGGAAATACGGTCCAGCGTTGAGTCAAGGAAGGCGCCGAAGCGCGACCCACCTGTCGTCATACGTGCCAGTGTGCCGTCAACTGAGTCTGCGAAAAGAACGAGGCCCAGCGCAATGCCACCTTGCCAGACGTAGCCGAATGGAATAGTCGTGCACGCTACACCAACGCTGGCAATTGTTCCGATGATCGTCACCGCATTCGCACTGACCCCAAGTTTGGCTAGGAGGCGTGCAAGCGGTGTAAAGATCGTCTTCGTCAGTGAACGACCGTGATTTCCAAGCATCAGGATTCCTTCGGCCAAGCGTCAGCGAGCATTTGGCGCGCATCTGATAAAAGCTGGGGAACAGCTTTCGTCTGAGCAATAATCGGCAGGAAGTTAGCATCCCCAAGCCAGCGCGGAACGATGTGTTGATGCAGGTGAGCAGCAATTCCCGCTCCAGCGACATCACCCTGATTCATCCCCAGGTTAAAGCCCTGCGGCCCACTGGTAGCGCGAAGAACTCGCATAGAGGTAGCCGTCAGCTCCCCCACTTCAACGCGCTCTTCATCGGTTAAATCCGTGTAGTCAGCGACGTGACGGTACGGACAGACCAGAAGGTGCCCAGAATTGTAAGGGAACAGGTTCATCAGCACGAACGCACGGCGACCGCGATAGACGATCAAAGCGGCCTCATCGCTCTTCGATGGAGCTACGCAGAACGGGCAGGTGTGATCCGTTGAGTCTGATGGTTTGCCTTCGCCATTGATATATGCCATGCGGTACGGCGTCCAGAAACGTTTGAAGGCATCCGGAGTGCCCGCTATTTCACGGGAATCTTCAACCAGTGGCTCAACGTCACTCATGATGTTCAGTCCTGTTCGGCAAAAAGGTCCGAGTTGTTGCGCCTACGGACGTGGTTCACGATACGCGCAACAGCATCGTCGATAGCCACGCCGTTGTCCTGCGAGCCGTCACGGAAACGGAAGGACACCGCACCGGCTTCAACATCTTCGCCACCAGCAATCAGGGTAAAGGGGACCTTTTCCTTCGATGCGTTTCGGATCTTCTTACCGAAACGATCGTCGGAGTGGTCAACCTCTACGCGGATGCCTTCGGCCTTGAGCTTGGCAGCGACCTGGTCGACATAGTCAGCAAACGCCTCGGCAACCGGGACAATCTTCACCTGGACTGGAGCAAGCCATGCTGGGAATGCACCCGCGTAGTGCTCGGTCAGAACACCGATGAAGCGTTCGACGGAGCCAAGCTTCGCCGAGTGAATCATGACCGGGCGCTGGCGTGAGCCGTCAGCAGCCGTGTATTCGAGGTCGAAACGCTCGGGCTGGTTGAAGTCGTACTGAATGGTCGACATCTGCCACGTACGGCCGATAGCATCCTTGACCTGCACGGAAACCTTCGGACCGTAGAATGCTGCGCCACCCGGATCTGGAACCAGTTGCAGACCGGTTGCCGCACAAGCGTCTTCAAGAGCCTTCGTGGCGTTCGCCCAGTCTTCATCGGAACCGATGAACTTGTCCTTCTTCTTGCCGTCTTCGTCGCGCGTCGACAGTTCAAGGTAGAAGTCATTCAGGCCAAATGCTTCCAAGATGGACAGGAAGAAGTTGATCTGTGAGCGAATTTCTTCGCCTGCCTGCTCGGGCGTGCAGTACGTGTGCGAGTCATCCTGAGTGAAGCCACGCATACGGGTCAGGCCGTGGACAACACCGCTCTTCTCGTAGCGGTAATCGTGGCCCATCTCGAAGAATCGTGCGGGAAGTTCACGGTAGGAACGACCGCGTGAGCGGAAGATCAGGTTGTGCATCGGGCAGTTCATGGCCTTGAGGTAGTACTCCTGGCCAGCCTTCGTGATGTTGCCTTCTTCGTCGCGTTCCTCGTCAACCTGCATGGGTGGGAACATCGTGTCCGCGTAGTACGGCAGGTGGCCGGAAGTGTGGAACAGACCGCCCTTAGAGATCTCGGGGGTGTGAACGAAGTCGAAGCCAAACTGCTCGTGGCGTTCGATCACATACTTCTCAATCTCGTGACGCAGGATGCCCCCCTTGGGGTGGAAGACGACAAGGCCGGGGCCAATTTCCTCCGGGAAGGAGAACAGATCAAGTTCTGCGCCCAGGCGACGGTGATCGCGACGTTCGGCTTCCTTGATACGCTCCTGGTAGGCGACGAGGTCGTCCTTCGAGGCCCACGCAGTGCCGTAGATACGCTGCAGGTGATCTCCGGACTGGTCGCCCTTCCAATAGGCGGCTGATGCCTTGGTGAGTGCAAAGCCGTTGCCGATCAGGCGGGTGTTCGGCAGGTGCGGTCCTCGACAGAGGTCTTTCCATGCAACGGTGCCGTCTCTGCGAACGTTGTCGTATATGGTGAGCTCGTGGCCACCGACCTCAACTGAAGCGCCTTCTGCACCCGAGCCCTTCGTGGTGACAAGTTCCAGCTTGTACGGCTGGTCTGCGAGCTCAACACGGGCCTCGTCCTCGGAAATGACGCGACGGACGAACGACTGGCCTTCCTTCACGATGCGCTTCATCTTCTTTTCGAGTTCACGCATCAGTTCGGGGGTCACCGAATCGATATTGCCGAAGTCGTAATAGAAGCCATCGGTAATGAACGGACCAATACCAAGGTTGACATCCGGGAAGGTGTCCTGAACTGCCTGAGCCAGCACGTGAGTGGCGCTGTGGCGAAGAATGTCCAAGCCAGCGGGCGAATCAATAGTGATTGCCTCGACTGTCATTCCCTCTTCAAATTCAGTGAACAGGTCGCGAGGAGTGCCGTCAATCATGAGGGCAACGACCTCACGACGCTGCTCATACCAAGTAGTACCCGTGGTTCCACTTTCCACGGTCTGCTTCTCTTGGTCAATGACGAGGTCGATGCTGGACACGAATGTCTCCTTGATCAAACGATGAATATACCGCTGACAGTCTACTCGCCCGGTCGCCTCATCACCGCACCCGAACACCTCAGTGAACCGACCAACGGACAAATCTTGACGCACGTGTGTACAACTGACGGAAACGAAAGAGGTGACTAACGGGAAACTCGACGCAACTTTCGCTTCGCATTCAGCAACGAACGCACCATGGTGTACTGCGGGCGCGATACCGGCAGATCCCAAGCGCCAGCAACATCCGTGTACGAAGTCGCGAAAGCAAGCTTGTAACGGCCAACGTGGAACAGCGTTGAATTACGCGGAGAATGAATGCCTCGAAGGTCGAATCCTTTAAATCCTTCACTGCCAAGGAGGATTGCAACCTCAACGTCCAAGAGCGCAGGACTTCCCAAGCGGCGACCGTGATCCGAAGAAGCACCGTACTCAGCTTGAGCATTCTTACCGTTAAGCAACACCAGATCCCAACAGAGGATCTCGTTGTCTTGCGTGCGAGCAGTGAACACGCGAGCGTGCTGCGACCCTAGGATGCGCAACAGCGACTGGTAATAGCCGATGGGGTGCGGACGGAATCCATCACGTTCAGCTGTTTGCTTCAGGACCTCGTAGTACGGTGAAAAATCAGCTGAGGCAGCCTCGGTTTCCTCGTGGATCTGAACGCCGGACTCATCGGCTTTCTTCGTTGAACGACGAAGCGTGCGCCTGCCATCAGAAGTCAATGATTCGAGCACTGCATCGCGATCCCCGCGTCCGGTTTCGATAATGACGGTGCGGTCATATGTCACGATCTGCAACGGTTCTTCAAGATCCTTGGCAGCAAACCACGAATGCAGACGGATGAAGACAATTCCGCGATCGCGACTGCGAACAAACTTCAGTAGGTCCTTGCGCAGGCGTTCCTCGCGTTCAGGAGTAGCCTCACGAATCCAGACGGGACCTGATTTTGCCCACAAGTAGCGCAACGCGCGAAGCTTGTATTCAAACAGCGCGATGACGGCGATGCATTTGTCGTTCTCATACCAAGCAAGGCGACCAAGTTCCCCTGCCCAGAGAGGATGTCCTTGTGAAGCTGAAAACTCTTCCCACTGCTGCGACTGTTCGATAGGAAGTCCGCCCACGCCGGAAACAGCATGTTGCATGTCGCGTGCACTAATCGGTCGCAGACTCGTGGAAGTCATGTAAAGCCTTTCGTCTTTATTAATCCAGCACGTAGTCACTGGCTCAGAATGAACGGTCAGTCGGTCGAGGATAGTAGCGAGCAAATTTTCTCAAGTGGTTCAAACGTTGCAAGCGAACAATCATGTTCCGCTTTGCATTGTCCTCGTGCGGATTGATCAGCGGATCAAAGCGACGATGGTTCTTGATTAACGATTTCACGCGCTTCTTCAAAGGTTCATCTCGCAAGTATCGCAACAGCAGTCGGTCTGGAACCATCGAATAGAGAATTTCACGCGAAATGCGCTTTTGTTCCATGCGCTGACCATCAATCAAATCGCCCACCATGACGAGCATCGGATTGGCTCCGCCTGCGGTCATGTACCAATTGTTGCGTCCAATTCGAGGATTCACTTCGAAGAATACGGCGCGGTTATCACGTGGATCGATCTTCACGTCAAAGTTGGCAAAACCGCGATATCCGGCACGTGTCAGCAGGCGTTCAGCTTGTTGCCACAGTTCAGGGAATTCTTCGGTGATCATGGCAACCGGATTACCGATCATGGTCGGTGCATGATCTTCAAGAAGTACTCGCGCCGAGCCGATCAACGTTACGTCGCCGTGGCTATCGACGTATGCGGTAATGGAACGCATCGCGGTGTTATCGCCAGGGATCAGTTCCTGGACAAGAAAAAGATCGCGGAATCCGGCTTCTCCGAGCATTCTCCACATCTGTGCCAATTCGGCCTCATCTTCGAGGAACCAAATCTTACGTTTGCCTTCAAAGTGCAGACGATCATAGGCATCTGCTCTGGCAGCCTTGGCAACAATCGGGAAGTCGAAGGGAATCGAAGGGGCAACCCACTGATCGGAATAGTCAGACATGTCGACGCCGATACCTCGAGGTGCATCAATGCCAGCGTCTTCACATGCCTGCGCAAAAGCGACTTTGTCTGTAAGAACCTCAATCGTTTCCAGGGATGGGAACGGGAGCGCGTAGTATTCGCCGAGCTGGTCGTAGTTGCGAGCGATGAAGGTTGAATGCAGGTCGTGGTTTGCCATCAAAATCAATGCTTTATCAGCGTTTTCTTTGGCAATTGCACGAAGTTCGTGAAGAAGAACGTCGTCAGATGCGTCTGCTTCGATGTGATGAACGTCGAAGAAGTTCGAGCCTGTGATGGACACGGTGGGCTCATTTGATACGCACAGGCATCGACATCCAAAGGCCTCGTTGAAAGAGCGACCGATTCCGTAAACACCAAAATCGCCACCCAAGATCACGGGAAGAATCACTCGTGAGCGAGAAGAGACCATGAATTCAAACCACCTTTGTGTGTGTCCGATCAGCCTACCTGTTTTGCTCTTTCAAGGATATAAGGGGAAACCCTCATTACTGGGTGACCTGCCACGAGGAAATAAAAAACGCCTTTCCCACAGGAAAGACGAAATCATTGAGTGGGCGATACTGGGATCGAACCAGTGACCTCTTCCGTGTGAAGGAAGCGCGCTACCCCTGCGCCAATCGCCCGAGGTGGGTACGGGATTCGAACCCGTGTATACGGCTTTGCAGGCCGCTGCCTCGCCTCTCGGCCAACCCACCACGCTTTACCCATCGGAAAGGTTGAATCCGGGGCTCAACGAGCGGATGACGGGACTCGAACCCGCGACCCTCACCTTGGCAAGGTGATGCTCTACCAACTGAGCCACATCCGCGAACTTGTCCCAACTGATCTGGAACTGGGATTTACCCGTCGTGTCCCAAAAAGAATTGAGAGACAATGAGTGGGCGATACTGGGATCGAACCAGTGACCTCTTCCGTGTCAGGGAAGCGCGCTCCCGCTGCGCCAATCGCCCGAGCGGATGACGGGACTCGAACCCGCGACCCTCACCTTGGCAAGGTGATGCTCTACCAACTGAGCCACATCCGCGTATCTCTTCGAACACTTACGCGTTCATTTCGAACAGGGAAAACACTAACAGGGAATCACAGAAAAAGCGAAATCAAACGAACGTTGCGCGCATCACAGCCACCGTTTTCCGCAGTATTTTGCGAAAAGATTACTCAGAGCCTCGGTGAGCGTACACGCTTCCTTGCGCGACGCACCAAGTGATACAACCCACGGACGAACGATAATCTCGTAGGGCGATGGCGTGGAAGTAGCAGTTTTCGCGAACTTCGTCTTGAACTCGGCCAAGCCCTTCAGCCCGCAGACAGATCCGACCCTATTCCCATGAGGTCACATTCAGTAACACTCAATCGTGCACACTGACAGCATTCAAATGAAGACAAGACAGTCTGTCGCACGAAGAGGCATTGCTTGAATTTCAGAAGCTGCGTAGTAGCGCCACGCTCGTTTGCCTAAGACACACGATGGACCAGGCAACGAGTTCCCCATCGATACGCCCCGCAAAGAAGTGGCCAGTATCTTTTCCGAATGTGCGTGTTTTTACTCTATAAGTTAGCGAACTGCTACCGGATGCGATGGTTAAGAAAAACAACGTCATTGCTCAGTGTGACGTGGATCGTGGCGGGTCATTTTCGCGGTGGACGGCGCGCCCAGCAAAGGGCTTGCTTTAACTCACTTAGCCTAAGTGCGTGGATAATCGCGCTGGTATGGAAGAGTTCGCTGAATCGTTGGCAACTCTGCGTAGCGCTATCGATAGTCCTCTTCTGGAGTTCGAAGAAGTTCCCCCACCTTCACGCATGGCGCCTTTCACCGCAGCTCTTGTCATGCGAACGGTGGCCAACGATGGCAGAGAACCTCTTGCTCAGGGACGTTTTGTCATCCTGCATGATCCCGACGAGCAAGCTGGCTGGAATGGAACATACCGCCTGGTTGCGCAGTTGCGTTCGCAAGTTGACCCTGAAATGGGGCATGACCCGTTGCTCACCGAAGCTCTCTGGGCGTGGACAGATGATTGCCTGGTTGAAGAAGGCGCGGTGTATCACGACCTGACGGGAACAGTCACCCGGGAGTTTTCAGAATCATTTGGTGGTCTTTCATTGCGAGGCTCCACTCTCAACGTTGAAATCCGAGCCTCGTGGACGCCTTCGACTACTGACTTGGGAGCTCACCTGCGAGCTTGGACAGATCTGATGCTTCGTAC
The DNA here is from genome assembly GCF_027694595.1 of Pauljensenia sp. OF14-1SRA. Classification (NCBI taxonomy): domain Bacteria; kingdom Bacillati; phylum Actinomycetota; class Actinomycetes; order Actinomycetales; family Actinomycetaceae; genus Pauljensenia; species Pauljensenia sp. OF14-1SRA. The sequence goes on from NZ_JAQEVQ010000009.1 coordinate 60,703, forward strand.
CAGTGGTGTGGCATCCCAGCGATTCCTTGAGGGAGTCTAAGAGTGCGCATTCACCACACCGGCGGTTTACCTGACGGCGATACTGATTCTCCGGAGCTGATCGTTACCCCGCGCGAAGGCGTGCCTAGTGTCATCGATACTGCTGATGCGCTTAATCACGCTAGGCGCAACCTAGAGCAAGGACTCACTCCCATCGCGCTGGATGTTGAGCGCGCCCAGGGCTTCCGTTACGGCAACGACCCGTACTTGGTTCAGATTCGACGCGAAGATGTTGGTACCTTCCTGATCGATACAGCCGCATTGCCTGACCTGTCGTCGCTTCAAGCGGGCGTGAACGACGTATGGCTTTTGCACGATGCGTTGCAGGATCTGCCGAATTTACGACAGGTGGGGCTCAATCCCCCGTCGTTGTTTGATACTGAGGTCGGCGCGCGTCTTCTGGGGTTAAAGAAGTTCGGTCTTGCTGCCGTATGCGAGCAGGTGCTCGGTCTGGGCCTCGTGAAAGACCACCAGGCATCTAACTGGTCGGTTCGTCCGCTATCGAAGGATTGGCTTCGCTATGCGGCCCTCGATGTCGAATTGTTGACGGAACTTTACCGTCGCTTGTCCATCCAGCTGAACGACGCGGGTCGCTGGGAGTGGATGGAAGAAGAATGCGACTACCTGGCTCACCTGGATCCGCCTGCGCCCAAGAGGGACCGCTGGCGAAATCTTCCCGGCGCAGGAAAGATACGAGGCCGGCGCAACCTGGGAGTCCTCAAGGCTTTGTGGGAGGCGCGCGAAGAAATCGCTCAGGAACTTGATAAGGCACCCGGTCGTTTAGTGCGCAATGCTGCTCTGGTGCAGGCTGCGCTGAATCCTCCGCGGAATAAGCGCATGTTGCTGTCGATTTCTGAGTTCCGCTCCCCTGTTGCCAGGCAGTACGCTGAACGTTGGTTACGCGCGATCCGACTGGCCGAAACGGCAAATGAGGACGACTTGCCACCGCTACGTCTTCCTCATCGTCCAGGTTCAGTTCCCGAAGCGCGAAACTGGGGTCGTATCGATCCTGACGCTGCAGCGCGATTGGCTGCTGTTCGCGGGGCAATGACCGAGCTTTCTGAAGAAATTGGTATTGCTCCCGAGGTCATTCTTGAACCTCGTATTCAGCGTTACTTGGCGTGGGCGCCTCTTGATCCGAAGCGTCCCAGTGGCGACGAGATTGAACAGAGGATGTTTGACAAGGGTGCTAGGGATTGGCAGATGGACCTTTGTCTTGACCCGATCGCGGATGTCTTGGAGTGACTCTTTAGGATTCAAGCTTCTCTTGAGAGGGTACGTGAAATACGTTCCGCAATCTGGTGAGCCGTCAAACCGCACTGTTCCAGCAGGGACTCGCGCTCGGCGTGCTGCAGGAATACCTTCGGCACACCCAGCGTGATGACGGTAGTTTCCACGGACTCGTTGGCAAGAAGATCGCGCACTCCCCAACCAAAACCGCCGTCAACGATGCCGTCTTCCAGAGTCACCACATGTTGCGCCTGCTTGGCAAAACTGGCAAGTTCAGGGTTGATCGGTAGAAGCCACACAGGATCCACAACACGAACACGCTTACCCTGTCCAGTCAGAATGCGTGCTGTTTCAAGACCCTCGGGACCAAAAGCGCCCGCTACTACGAGGAGCACATCAACATCGTCAGTGTCGGGTTCAAAGAGAACATCCACACCGTTCACTGAGCGAATTGCGTTCATCGGCGCTGGTAGAGAGCCTTTACGGTAGCGGAGAACGGTCGGCCGATCCTTCACTCCCACCGCGCGACGCAAGCTGGTGCGAAGAGTTGCCTCATCACGCGGGGCAGCGAGCTCAAGTGAGGGGATGATCGAGCACATCGCGATATCCCAGACACCATTGTGCGAGGCGCCATCCGTGCCGGTGATACCTGCACGGTCAAGAACAACCGTCACGCCAGCCTTGTGCAATGCCACGTCCATTAACAGCTGGTCAAAAGCACGATTAAGGAAGGTTGCGTACAGCGCAACAACCGGATGAGCGCCCGCATAGGCCATGCCAGCAGCGCTAGCAATCGCTTCCTGTTCAGCAATACCCACATCGACAACGCGGTCCGGGAATTCCTCGTGGAATGGTTTCAAACCGACGGGAGCCATCATCGCTGCGGTGACACCGACAACAGTGTCGTCTTCGCGCGCAATTTTGACAATCTCGTCGGCAAATACGCTGGTCCAACCGAAACGTGCCGGAGCAACGGGGAGTCCCGTTTCGGGGTGAATCGGTCCAACGGCGTGGAAGCGATCAGCGATGTCTTCTTCGGCGGGAGTAAAACCGCGTCCCTTTTGGGTGATGACGTGGACAAGAACGGGATACTTTAAAGTCCGTGCGAGCTGTAGCGCGGTTTCAAGCTCGGTCTCATTGTGTCCGTTGACGGGACCTAAGTATTTGAAGCCCAGGTCTTCGAACATTGCCTGAGGAGCAATAACGTCTTTGATGCCGGTCTTCAGACCGTGTAGTGCGTCGTATGCCGCTTTACCGGGATCCCCCAGAGCAAGCAGATGACGCTTACCCCAAGCAAGAGCACGTTCGTAGCCTTCCGAGGTGCGAAGCGCATCGAGATGATGGGCAACACCGCCGATTGTTGGCGCGTAGGAACGTCCATTGTCGTTGACGACTACAACAACACGACGATCAGTTGATTCGGCGATGGTGTTCAACGCTTCCCAAGCCATACCACCGGTCAGAGCACCGTCACCGATGATGGCGACCGTTGAAGATGCGTCGCCCCGGCGTTTCTTCTCGCGGGAAATACCATCGGCCCATGCCAGTGAGCTTGAAGCGTGCGACGACTCAATAACGTCGTGATCTGATTCTGAGCGGGAGGGATAGCCAGACAGTCCGCCTTCTTGGCGCAGGCCGGAAAAGTCCTGGCGACCCGTCAGAAGCTTGTGGACGTACGCCTGGTGACCGGTGTCAAAAAGAATCGTGTCTTTGGGTGAACGAAATACTCGGTGCAGGGCAATCGTCAGTTCAACAACGCCCAAATTGGGACCCAGGTGTCCACCGGTTTTCGACACGTTGGTAATCAGGAAGCTACGAATTTCCTTGGAAAGTTGGACAAGTTGAGGCTCTGAAAGGGTACGTAAATCCGACGGGGAATGGATGCTGGTGAGCAGTGGCATATCCACGTCTGATGAATTCATAGCCCTCATACTAGTTGCCACACATGTTCCTAGCGACCTTCGCCCTCGAAAAGCACATCGTGAGCGGGCTAGCATAGAGCTAACGTGCTTCTTTAATCAACCGAAATGCCTGTGTGCAAGGAGGAACAATGAGCGTTACCGTCGCCCCCTACGGTGAATGGACATCCCCAATTTCCGGCGATTCTTTTACTGCTCGGTCAGTCACTCTCTCGCAGGTTCGTGTTGATGGTTCTGCTACCTATTGGGTTGAAGGACATCCGAAAGAAAACGGACGAGGTACCCTGTTGCGTCGTACCGGTGCTGGCGTTACTTCAGAGGTCCTCCCCCTGATCGACGGTGTTCGCCTTCCCGATATTCGCACTCGCGTTCACGAATACGGTGGTCGCGCCTACGCGGTGCTCGATGGTTTCATCGTGTTCTCCGACGGCTTTGATAACCGCGTCTACCGTTTCGACACCAACGACCCGCACCGTACGATTTCTCCGCTTACCACGCTGTCGAAGTCGCGCTACGGCGACTTCGAGATTGATGATGTTCGCGGCCTCGTCTATGCGGTCAGGGAAGATCACTCGGGCGACGGCGAACCGACGAACACGCTGGTCGCAATCCCGATCGACGGTAGTGCTGCACGCAACGACGCTGCGATCATCACGATTTTTGAAGGCACTGACTTTGTTGCTGCACCCGCAGTTTCTCCTGATGGCACGAAGCTTGCATGGCTGTCGTGGAACCACCCGCATATGCCGTGGACACAGAGCGCACTGCACGTGGGCGCACTCGATTTCGAAGGTCGTATTGAGGTTTCGAAGACGATCGTCGACAAGGAAGACGTGTGTGTCTACGAGCCTCGGTGGACTCTTGACGGTGACCTCATCCACGTCGATGACACGACCGGTTGGGCCAACCTGTTCCGCACGGAAGGCTTTACGTGGAAGGATGACGAGCCCTCAGACGCGTGGACAACGCGCCTTCGCACTCGTGCCATGCACCCGGGAACTCAGGCGTTCTCGCACCCGCACTGGCAGCTCGGTCTGCACTCCTATGATAATTACGATAACGACCTGCTGATCTGCTCGTGGGCTGAGGACCTGACGTGGCACATCGGTACCGTGCGCGTCGACAACGGAATGGCTGAAGAATGGGCAACCGGCTGGTGGCCGATCGGTAACGTGGCATCCAACGATGGTCGCGTAGTCTTCCTTGCTGACTCCCCCACGCACACGCCGGCAATTATTCAGATCAAGGGTGGTGCCACGACGATTATTCGTCCGTCATCCGAAGCTGAAATCAGCCCGAAGCTGGTTTCTTCAGCGCAGATTATCTCCTGGCCAACCTCAGATGGCGAGACCGCGCACGGCTTCTACTACGCACCAAAGAACCCCGACTTTTCAGGCCCGGAGGATGCTCTTCCCCCACTGATCGTCAACGTTCACGGTGGCCCGACTTCTTCGACCCGCCCCGGCTTGTCGATTCCATTGCAGTACTGGACCAGCCGCGGCTTCGCGGTGCTCGACGTTAACTACCGTGGTTCAACCGGATTCGGTCGCGCATACCGCGAGCGTCTCAACGGTCACTGGGGCGTTATGGATGTGAATGACTGCGTTGATGGCGTGCGTTGCCTGGTTGACCGCGGTTTCGTTGATCCGAAGCGTGTTGCTATCCGTGGCGGATCCGCCGGTGGCTTCACCGCCTTGAACGCACTGGCAAACACCGATGTGTTCACCGCGGGAACGTCACTCTATGGCATCGCTGATCTGCGCCTTCTGTCTGCAGAAACCCACAAGTTCGAGTCTCGTTACGACGCTCGCTTGATCGGTACTGAAGATCCGAACAGCGAACTGTGGGCCACACGCTCGCCGATTACTCACATTCACCAGATCAATGCTCCTCTTCTGCTGTTGCAAGGCGAAGATGACAAGGTGGTTCCTCCCTCACAGGCACGCCTCATGTTTGATGCGCTGAAGGATCGCGGAAACGCTGTTGCGATGAAGATCTACCCGGGTGAAGCTCACGGCTTCCGTCGCGCAGAGACGATTCGTGATGCGTGGAGCTCCGAGCTCGCGTTCTACGGGCGTGTCTGGGACATGGACGTCGACGTTGAATCCGATATCGATATCGCCAACCTCTGATGCGGGCTTCTGTTTCTTCCTTTGCACAACTGGGTGAAAAAGCAGGTCAGCACCGTTCTTTCGTCGGTCTATTAGCGGCGATAGTCGGCATTATCGTCGGTGGCGCAGCGGTCCTTTTTAACCTGATGATTCAGGGATGGACGTGGGTCACCACCGGTTACAACGACTACTCGACGCACGCTGGTGACAACCACGGAGTCTTCGGTTGGTCCCCCTGGGTGTTCTTGCTTCTGGCTCCCGTTGTCTCAGCGTTGATCTATGGGCCCCTGGTTCAGAGGTTCGCTCCCACTGCACGTGGCCACGGTATTCCCGAAGTGATGCTGGCCGTTCGACGCAAGGGTGGGAAGATTCCCGGGCGCGTCGCAGTGGTGAAACTGATTGCTTCTTCTTTGACGATTGGCGCAGGTGGTTCAGCGGGGCGAGAAGGTCCGATTGTCCAGGTCGGAGCGTCGCTCGGTTCCTCGTTGGCGTCCTCTCTTCGTTTGCCCCCACAACGCGTGATTCTTTTAGCGTCCTGCGGCGCAGCGGGTGGCATCGCCGCAACTTTTCATGCTCCGCTTGCTGGCGCAGTCTTTGCTCTCGAAGTGATTCTGACGCAGTTCAGTGCCGAAACCTTCGGCTATGTCGTTATTTCTTCAGTGATGGCATCCGTTGTTGCACGCGCGTTGCAGGGTGACGAAACGATCGTGAATCTTGGTCATGATCTGTCTTTCTCGCATCTGACGGACATGTGGTGGGTTGCGCTCCTTGGTGTTTTTGCTGGTCTTTCGGGTCTAGGTTTCTCGAAGCTCCTTTATTGGCTTGAAGATGTGATCGACGCTTTCTGGAAACGTCTTAGCCTTCCCGAATGGTCGCGTCCGGCTGTTCTCGGCATCCTTTTAGGCGCGGGTATTGTGACCTTCCCGCAGATGTTCGGCTCGGGATACCCGATCGAAGAAGACGCTCTAGCAGGCAAATACACGATTGGCTTCCTGCTGGTTTTGATGGTGGGACGCGCCCTGTACACGTCCTACACGATCGGTATCGGTGGCTCCGGTGGCGTTTTTGCCCCGACCCTTTTTATCGGCGCAATGGCCGGAACCGCATTCGGGCAAATCCTTTCCTCCATTACTGACACTCCCGCCGGAGTCTTCGGTGTGATTGGTATGGGCGCGGCATTCGCTGGAGCTGCACGCGCTCCGATGACCGCCGTTTTGATCATCGTCGAAATGACGGGGCAGTATTCGCTGATTATGCCGATGATGCTTGCCGTCGTTCTGGCCACCGGCGTCTCGAGGTTCCTGACACGCGCCACCATCTACACCGAGAAGCTTCGTCGTCGAGGCGATGTTCTGGATGACCCTGTGGATGCAACACTGCTCGGCGCTCACCCGGTTTCACGCTGGATGGAGGACGCTCCCGGTACTTTGGCGCCCTCGACCACGCTCGATCAGGCGATTAAGAAGATGCGTGTCCTTGGTGCCCAGTCTCTTCCCGTTGTCGACGATGCTGGAACCTACGTTGGGCTTGCAAGCGCCATTGATCTTGCTCTGGCACGCCAAAGTGAAACAGACATGGCCTCGTCGCTGGATTCTTTGAAGCTGCCCACCGTGCACGTCACGCCCACCGCACTACCGTCGAAGGTGCTCGAAGTACTGCAGACATCAGGGCTGCCGGGGATCCCCGTTGTCGATGATTCGTTGCATGTGGTGGGCTGGGTGTCGCAGCAGTCCTTAATCGAACGCCTGTATCGCGATCAGCGTCGTGCCATCGCTGCTCGCGCGCAGTCGTCGTGGGGTTCGAGGTTCCAAGAGAAGCATCCACGCCGACACAAGAGTTAACGGAGCGTAAGCGTAGAATCGCATAGATCAGCGAAAACCCGACGTATAGGGACGGATGAGTCGGTCTGTACGCCGGGTTTTGTCCCGCACAAGCGGTGGCGACCATCTATCTAGGACGTTTGTTGCCAAACGCCTCAAGCAACCTACCCGCAGGCGTCGGGCGGGCCACCCATACCTGCTGCTCGGTCTTGCTCTGGGTGGGGTTTACCAAGCCGGCTCGGTCACCCAAACCGCTGGTGAGCTCTTACCTCACCTTTTCACCCTTACCGCTTGCGCGGCGGTTTATTTTCTGTGGCACTATCCCTCGGGTCACCCCGGGTGGCTGTTAGCCATCACCCTGCCCTGTAGAGCCCGGACGTTCCTCGAGAACCGTGTGGTCCGCGCGGTCGCCCAACCGACTCATCCGCGCCCATAGTCTAACGCACCCGCTAGGCTTCACCTATGTTCATCTGGTTACCCCCGTCCGAATCCAAAACACCACCAGCACGTGGGCCTCGCTTTGACGTGGCCCAGCTTGCACGCCCTGAGCTTGCATCCTGGCGAGAAAACTTGATCCGCGACGTTCAGGCGCTCAGCGTTCGCGACGACGCTGCTCAGTTGTTCGGTCTTGGCCCGGCTTCTGCTGCTGATTTACAGGCGAATATCGACTTATATTCTGCACCATGTGACGTGGCTGAAAACCTGTTTACAGGCGTTCTCTATGACGCTGTCTCATTCCCGACACTGCCGAAGCAACACCATGCGGTCGCGTGTGAAACAACGCGTGTCTTCTCTGGGCTTTTTGGTGTGGTGAACCTCGACGATGTCCTGCCCAACCACCGTCTTGCGATGGGCACGAAACTGCCGGGGGTTGGCCCATTGCCGACCTATTGGAAGAAGCCCCTTGATGCATCGCTCAAAGCAGAAGCTGAAGGAGCTCCGATTGTTGATGCTCGTTCTGGCCCGTATCGCAGTGCCTGCCTCGCCCCTTGGGCGCATCGCATCGAGATCGGCGTGGTTCGTCAGGCGAATGGGAAGCGTTCGGTGATTTCCCACGATGCGAAGCGGTGGCGAGGCCTTGCGTGCGCTCACCTCTACGCGTCAATTTCGGCTGATGCGGATTTCGACGCCATCGTTGAGGCTCTGTGTTCAGCCACAACCTTGGATCCGATCATGGACGCTCAGGGTGGTGCTCATGCGGTTACCGACGTGGAAGTACCTGAGGCGAAACCGACAAAGCAGGGCGGGTCACTCACTCAACTGGTGTTGGTCACCGACTGATCGGACTATGGGAGCAGATGCTGGCCGTCGTAGAGTAGTGCTGTCATACGAGGCGACACAACCCGCCACCGGGGCACGATCCCAAGCGATCGGTTTCAGGCTTGAGTCGTCCTCACAACGATCGCGCCGGTATCTTCAGTCCAGTAGAGCTGGTCTTCGGGGGTGAGGCGAATCTGTTCAAGTTCGGCCGGGGATAGCTCCGCTGCCATTCCAATACCAACACCGTTGCGTACTTCGAAGATCGCGAGCGCACCTAGGTTTGCGCGAACACGTTCATACTCGCCCACGAGGTCTTCTGGAAGCGATTCAGCAAGCGCACGACGCTTGGCGATCACATCGCGAAGTTCATCATCGCTTTCTTTCACGTCGGCAGCGAATTCCTGCTTGGTCTTTTCAATGTCGGCAGCGATCGCTTTCGCTTCGTCAATCATTGCTTGACGAGCATTCTTAGCTGCCTCAAGACGTTCTTCACCGTCGAGCTGTTCGTCTTCCAAAGCGGACAAGCGCTTATCCATTTGAGCGATTTCATGTTCCATCGCGTTGATGTCGCGAAGAGGAACCTGGTTGCTGTCGATTCGACTCTGTTGCTTAGCTCGTCTGGCGCTCACACGTTCGATCTCGCCGGCGCTACGTTGGACGTCTCGTTCAATATCTGCGATTGCTGCGCCTTGGGTGACGGCTGCGCGCTTCAGGTCGTCGAGGCGTCCTGCGAGCTCGCGGACAACGCCGTGCGCCGGATGGGAGTCGCGGGCGTGTCGAAGCGCGGATTCGCGCTGGTCGAAGGATTTGAGTTCGAGCAGGCTGAGCTGATTCAGATATGTTGCTTTCACTTGCGTCCTCCTAATGTTGGGCGGTGGCTGGTCCACGGCTCCGTGATAATCGTAGAGACTTTTACTCTCACTTCCACATTTGCAGTTGATGCAGCCTGCACTAACTTGCGTTCAAGGATCGGGAGCCACGGCCATTCGGTGGCGTAGTGACTGCCGCAAATCAGGGCAGGCGCCCCGCCTTCAAGGTGTTCGGATGCCGGGTGATGTCGCAGGTCAGCGGTTAAAAAGACGTCCGCTCCGCCTTCACGTGCTGCCTCAAGGAAAGAGTCTCCCGCTCCCCCGGATACTGCGACGCGTTCGATGATTTTGCCGGGGTCTCCGGATCCGAAGATTCCGTGAGGTCCTGCGGGCAATCGCTCGGCGACCAGGTCAAGGAAGTCGCCTAAACGAGTGGGCGTAATCGAACCAATACGTCCGTGCCCAATGGGACGCCCGGCCTGGTCAATTCCGGTGGGAACCAGCGGTGATGGAGAGTTGATTCCCACCAACTGTGCGAGTGCGTCGCCGACGCCATCTGCGCTGACGTCAGCGTTTGTGTGCGCGTTGAACAGGGCGATATCGTTTTTAATGAGGCGAGTGATGGACGCGCCCTTGGGGTCAGATGTCGGCAGGAAACTCGTTCCGCGAAGGTACAGCGGGTGGTGAGTGATGACGAGGCCGGCATCCTCGTCAATCGCTTCATCAACGACAGCCGAAACGGGGTCGACGGCCAGCAGGATTGAGGTGACGTGAGCGGATGGGTCGCCTGCGACCAATCCGACTCGGTCCCACGACTCGGCACGGGAGGCGGGATACCACGCTTCCATCAGCGCCATGACATCTGAAATAGTCCATTGGTTACTCACGCTTTAAAGGATAGCCAATCGAAAGATGCTGGCGAGCGCGGATAAACGTGAGGAAACACTGAAGAAATACGTGTTTTCAATGGTTTTTCGTTATCTGTCGGAGCCTCATACCCCGATTGGCGTGATAGCGCGGAAAAAATGCATTACTTTCGAGAACACGTGCGCAAAGGGCCATTTCAATTAAGAAACGAAAGGTCTGGCGTTCTATCATTCCTACGTGCACGTCATCGACCTTATTGATGCGGGAACGTCGGACTACATGGAAGTAGACCGACTGCAGCGTCAACTCCACGACCAGGCAGCCGCTGGTGACGGCGATTCGATCATTGTCACCCAATTCGCCCCCACCTGGACCGCTGGCCGCCACACGAAACCCGAAGATATTCCGGATTCCACTGTTCGGGTACTCCATGTGGACCGCGCCGGTTCCGCGACGTGGCACGGACCAGGACAAGTTGTTGTCTACCCAAATGTCAGGCTCAAGGAGCCCGTCGACCTGTACGCATGGATCCGTAGCGTTGAAGCGGGTGTTATTGAAACAGTGCGCGAAGAATGGGGGCTACCCGTTCACCGCATCGACGGGCGCGCAGGAGTGTGGCTGACCGAAGAGGGACGTCGCGACCGCAAGATTTGCGCCATCGGACTGAAAGTTGCACGAGGCGCCACATTGCACGGCGTCGCCCTGAACGTCGATATTGACCCGATGGAAGCGTTCGCGGGAATCATCCCGTGCGGCCTCTTCGACGCTGATGTTGCCTGCCTGTCATGGGAAGGCGTGAACGTCCCGTTGCGCACTGCTGCTGACGCACTTGTTTCGCACCTTATTTCTTCAATCCGCCCTCAGCTGGCTGACCCCAACCAAGAGATCACCTATTCGAAGGGAAACGCCTGTGAGTACCTTGCCTGATCCCGAAGGACGCAAACTGCTTCGAGTGGAAGTTCGCAACTCGCGCACTCCTATCGAAAACAAGCCCGAGTGGATTCGCACGACAGCGAACACCGGCGCGAACTATCACGATATGCGTTCCATGTCGCACGCCAAGGGACTGCACACTGTCTGCGCCGAAGCGGGTTGCCCGAATATTTACGAGTGCTGGCAAGACCGTGAGGCGACGTTCCTTTTAGGTGGAGCGCTCTGCACACGTCGTTGCGACTTCTGCGATATCGCGACCGGTAAGCCCACCGAATATGACCAGGACGAGCCTCGTCGAATCGCCGAGTCTGTTGGCGAACTGGAACTGCGCTACGCGACGATCACCGGCGTCACCCGCGACGATCTGCCCGACGGCGCAGCGTGGTTGTACGCCGAAACCTGCCGTTTGATCCACGAGAAAAGCCCATCAACCGGCGTTGAACTGTTGGTTGACGACTTCCGCGGTCAGGACGAGTCAATCGACATGGTCATTGAAGCCGGCCCGCAGGTGTTCGCGCACAACTTGGAGACGGTGCCTCGTATCTTTAAGAAGATCCGCCCCGCGTTCCGCTATGCCCGTTCGCTTGCGATGATTCAGCGTGCACACAACGGTGGCATGGTGACGAAGTCGAACTTGATCCTCGGTATGGGTGAGACGCGTGAAGAAATCAGCGAAGCGATGCACGACCTGCACGATTCGGGCTGTGATTTGCTGACCATCACGCAATACTTGCGTCCTTCTGCCCTGCACCACCCGATTGATCGCTGGGTTCACCCCGAAGAATTCCTTGAGATCGCAGCCGAAGCTGAAGAAATGGGCTTCGCTGGCGTCATGGCTGGCCCGCTTGTGCGCTCGTCGTACCGCGCGGGATTGCTGTGGGCGAAGGGCATGCGCGCTCGCGGGTTTGAGATTCCTGAGCAGTTGAAGCACCTAGATAATTCCGGTTCCACTCTGCAGGAAGCGAGTACAGTTCTGGCGAATATGCGTGAGCGTCGCGCACGGCGTGAGGCGCGCGAAGCCACGACACAGCCCGGGGTTCCCGTTGCCTGAGGCCCTGGCGACTCCGGATTATTCACCGGCCCGTGTTTTGGTACGTGCTGGGCGTCAGCACCCGAACCGCATGTCGATCATTTGGCCGGATAACAGCGTGTGGAACGTCGCCGAAAGTGCCGACGCGGTGCGCCGTGTGGCAACATATTTGCGCTCGCTCGGCATTGGCGAGGGTAACCGTGTCGTGTTTGCTGGCCGTAACAACGCTTGGGTTTTCGTTCTACACGTTGCGTGCTCGTGGCTTCACGCGGTGACCGTTCCACTTTCGGAACGCCTACCGCTCACCGTCACGCAGTCGATTGTGGATTCGCTCGATCCAGCTCTCGTTTTGATCGACGAGGTCGCGCCCGCTTTGCAACGTTCGGTCAGTGTAGGCGCGGAGTTTATGACGGTCGACGCCTTTGCTTCGAGCGCGCTGGACTCCACGCCGATCGAAGGTGAACCTCCGGCCTGCGCACACGAGACGGGTGCGATTGTCTTTACTTCGGGGTCAACAGGACGTACCCGAGGAGTTGAACTCACTCACGCCCACATGTGGTGGGGTTCGATGTGTTTCCGCGACGGCTTCGAATATCTACCGGCACGCGATGTCGTGGGGGTGTGCGCGCCAATTTCGCATATCGGTGGCTTCAATGGCACGTCGATGGATGTCTTCAGCCACGGTGGAACGATCATCGTCTTCCCGACGTTCAACCCGGCCGATATCCTGCGTGCAATCGAAAAACACCGCATCTCGATGATGTTTGCTGTCCCAGTCATGTGCCACATGTTGCTCGACACGAATGAGTCCGTCGGCGCAGATATTTCATCATGGGAACGCCCGCTGATCGGCGGAGATGCGATGGGACCGGCTTTGGCTGAGCGTCTGCGGAGCGCCGGCTTGCGACCGATCCACGTGTGGGGAATGACGGAGACTTCCGGGGCGGGAATGATGACCTCCCCCGATGCCGACGCTCCAGCGGGAGCATTGGGCCAACCTTTCCCTTACGTGGATGCGCGTCTGATGAACGCTGACGGCCATCTAGCCGGCGTGGGTGAGTTGGGCGAAATCGAGGTACGAGGCCCCGGCGTTTCAACCTCCTTCGTGACCAACGGGGAACGAGGTCTCGCAAGCATGCATGACGATTGGCTGCGCACAGGCGACCTCGCCACGCGCGATGAAAACGGCTGGTATCACATCATTGGTCGTGCCTCGCGAATGATTAACACGGGTGGCGAGCTTGTGGCTCCCGGGCGCATCGAAGAACTGCTACGCGGACTACCTCATATCGCAAACGCCTGCGTTGTGGGTGTGAAGGATAATCGGTGGGGTCAGGTTGTTGCAGCGGCAATCGTTCGCGGACCGATCTCAGAAGAATTGCTTGATGTCGCCGACTTCGATGCATTGGAGATCGCTGACCTGATTAGTGATCAGTGTGCGCCGTGGGAACGAGTACGCCGAGCGATCTGGGTTGATACTCTCCCTCAATTGCCGAACGGGAAACCGGATATTCAGGCGACGCAACGTCTTTTTGACTAAACGATTGCTTTGCTCCGCGCCTTTGCGAGGCATCGTTGATCTGGTGATCGTGGCCTCGTACATGAGTGAAGAGGACGTGGGTACTCTCACTCCCTCAAAGACGGATGGGGACTGTCAACTCCACCGACTCAATTGGTAAGGTAAGCCTTACTTAATTTATGAGGAGGATCTGGTGCACCGCATCGTCATCATCGGCTCAGGTTTTGCTGGACTTGAAGCCGCGAAGAAGCTGAAGCACGCGAACGCTGAAATCACGATTCTAGCCAAGACCGGTCACCACCTATTCCAGCCCCTGCTCTATCAGGTCGCAACTGGCATCCTCTCCGAAGGCGACATTGCGCCAACGACACGTGAGATCCTCAAGAAGCAGAAGAATGTTCGCGTTCTGCAGGCGCTCGTTGAAGACATCGACATTGAAAACAAAGTCGTTATTTGGCGTAATCACAATGAAGAGCAGACGACTCCCTACGACACGCTGATCCTTGCTGCCGGCGCCGGCCAGTCGTACTTCGGCAACGATCACTTCGCCGTGTTTGCTCCCGGCCTGAAGACAATCGACGACGCGCTCGAACTCCGTGCCCGCATCTTCGACTCGTTCGAGAAGGCTGAAATCGAATCCGATCACAACGAGATCGACCGTCTACTCACGTTCGTTGTCGTTGGCGCAGGTCCGACCGGTGTTGAGATGGCTGGTCAGATTCGCGAAATGGCATCACACACGCTGGCAAAGGAGTTCCGCGCAATCGATCCGACGAAGGCTCGCGTCATCCTCGTTGACGGTGCTGATCGTCCTCTCCCCGTGTTTGGCGAGAAGCTCGGTGACGTGACGCGCCACGAGCTTGAAAAGCTCGGCGTCGAGGTGAAGACCCAAGCATTTGTCACTGACCTTGACCACGACACCGTCACTCTGAAGTTCAAGGACGGCTCAACCGAAACGATTCGTTCAAACTGCAAGGTGTGGGCTGCCGGCGTCCAGGCGTCCGAGCTTGGCGCTGTTCTTCGTGACAAGGCCGGTGCGGAGCTTGACCGTGCGGGTCGCGTCATTGTAGGAAAGAACCTCACTGTTCCCGGCCACCCGGAGATTTTTGTCCTCGGTGACATGATGAGCTTCCCGGACGTGCCAGGCGTTGCCCAGGGAGCGATCCAGTCTGCTCGCTATGCAGCAAAGATTGTGGCAGCGCGTCTTGCTGGCAAGCCGGAAACAACCGAGTCTTTCACGTACTTCGACAAGGGGTCAATGGCGACGATCGCCCGCTTCAAGGCGGTCGTGAAGATCGGCAAGATGCGCCTGACCGGCTTTATCGCTTGGGCGGCTTGGTGTTTCCTCCACCTGCTGTACATCGTTGGCTTCAAGTCGCAGATCGGCACCTTGGTTCACTGGTTCTTCTCATTCCTGTCGGGCGCACGTTCGCAACGCACGACCACAAACCAGCAGCTGGTTGGCCGCCTCGCCCTGGAACGTCTGGGCACCGGTTCGTCCGGCAAGCTCGTCGCCGGCGAGGATCCCGTTCAGGAGATCATCGATGATGAAATGATCTCATCACACAACGAAGAATCGGCACATTGATACCGTCCGACTCAGCTGTGTCCTCCGCGCACCAAACGAGAACCTCGTCCCAGTGGAAAGACGCATCGGCGCATTGGTGCATTGGTGCATTGGTCAGCACCGTATCGTGGACGCCGATGCCTTTCATCACCTGGTAGCCGTCGAGTTGAACTCAGTATCGTTCAACCACCCAATAGATAGAGGTGATAACACCTACGCCGATGTCGGCGGATTGGCGATGCACCCACACGTAGATGAGGAACCGGTTCGGGTAGTAGCCCGCCGTCCGCAATGCCGTCCTGGTTCAGGCGCGTAGCTGGGCCTGATGATGGTGAGATCTCGCCGGTGATGATGATGTGCCTGCCGTGGCCATCACCTCCACCGCCACACGCACAGACATTGCGAAGTGGATTTACCATTGGGCTGACTTTGAAACCTAGGTGATGTCTCACTACGAGAAACGTCTGTCTCAAGACATCTTCACATAACTATCCCCGGAATGAACTGGATCCATTGGATCACTCGGGGGTAGTGAGTCAGTGGTATACATACGACACCGAATATGCCACATATCTTTTTAACTCTTGACTCTGGACGAATCAACCCTTTTCTTGATAGCGTCACTACTGTTTTCCCATCTTCACTACAGGAGGATTCATGAAGAATTGGTTGCGCGCCACAACTGCTTTCGCAGGCGCGGCAGCACTGACACTGGGGGGGGCAGTTGCCGCTGTAGCAGCACCCAGTGTTGACGACGGTAGCAATGTCAAGACCTTCGAGGTTACTTGGAGTGACAAAGTAAAACGGTATGACCCGGCGCTTGAAGGCACCACAATCAACGTGCTTCTATACTGTCCGGTCTACGAATTCAAAGCCGGTAAAGAAACCGGTGGCCTGCTTGGCTACGAGTGGCCAATGCTCACACTAACCGTTGGCAAAGATGAGCAGATTCCACTCGACGTGAACCTCAAGGACCCCAAGTACGCGGGTGTTGACAAGATCGGTATTCGAGACTGCTACCAATATCGCTTAGGGAAACACGGACCCAGCCAGTTCTCTTTTGGAACCGGATATAACAATGGCGTGAAACAAGTGGCTATGTACCAGCAGGCCAATACCGATTTCAAGTTTGAGTTGGTTAAAGGCGAGTGGGATGGGGAAACCTATCTAGGTGAGGTTCCCGCCGGCAAGGCACCCACAATCACAATTGGGGTATCGCAACATAAGGCCGGAGACGAAGTTACAGAAGACGGCGAAAAAGTTTACAAGCCCCTTATCACCAAGGGTGGCGACCCTGCTGCAAACAAGTATGTTTTCGCCGACGGAGATTCTCGTAGGCCCTCTGCCGATAACGTAGGTAATCAAGACAGCCCAATTACTCGCGCTTCAATTGGCAATAGCCTGGACATCTTCTCTGGATACACGGGTCGTTACAAGTGGTACCAGTTAACAGCATCGATTGATGATCCAGAAGAGGCTAAGCTCTTCCGCGTTGAAAGCGTTGAAGGAAATGACCTTGACGGCTGGACTGTAAAGGTAAGCTCTGCTGTCCGCAAGATTACCCCCGAGGCTCCGACCGTTGTAGATTCCGATAAGTGCGGAGTTAACGGCACGGTCAAGATTCCTGAATCCAAGTACTTTGACTACGAGCAGGTTCAGACAGGCACCACTGTCTCGGTAGCGGCGCTACTGAAACAGGATTTCAAGGACAAGTTCGTAGTTGAGGGTGACACGAAGTGGGAGCTCAGCGTCGCTTCTAAGCCGTGCACACTAGATCCAGCTGAAGAGTTGGCAACTCCGGCTGCCCCAAAGCTGGTCAAACCTTCCGCTGCTGATCCTTCCTCTTGCACCGTCGAGCCTCATGTGACGATCCAGAAGACCGAGGGCGTGGCTTACACCGTTACTGCAAACGGCGTTGAGCTGAAAGCTAACAAGGATGGTAACTACATCTATCCATACAACTCGAAGGTAGTAGTTAAGGCCTCCGCGCTGGACGGTTACTTCTTCGCTGACGATGCTGTGACCGAGTGGACCTGGGACAGCCACGATACTGCAATGGACCCCGCATGTAAGGCCACGCCTAGCACGCCCGAGGCCACAAAGCCTAAGAAGAAGCTCGCTAAAACTGGTGCTGAGGTCGCTTCCCTCGTCGGCCTTTCCGCCCTACTACTCCTTGCAGGTGGCGCGCTAACCGCACGCAGGTTCATGTAACCAACGAGCAACACGCAACCTGCCTACAAGCACAGTAGTTACAAAGAACCCCCGGAAGACAACTGAGATCACTCAGCTGCCTTCCTGGGGTTTGCTTTACCCACCTAGCCTAGGCTTATTCGCACCTACTCATCGTCATCGTCGAGCTCAAGCTCCGGAGTTTCTGCACGAGCTTGCTCAAACACTTCTGCCGCAGCCGAGAGGTTGATGAAGCCGATAACAAGACCAACCGCGATGTCTGGCCAGGGGCTGAACCAGAACACCATGACAACGCCAGCGGCAAGGATCAAAAGGTTTGCGAGCACATCATTGCGGGCGGCCAGCCAGGCACCTCGCACTAACGCTGTATCGTGCTTACGCAGTTGCAGTAGTAGTAGCGCGCTGGCGAGGTTGATTAGCATTGCGATGATGGCGGTTACCGACAAGGTGAGTGGCTCCGGCGCCTCCCCGGAGATCATTTTCCATATCGCGGTGCCAAATGCCGCAACTGCGGGAATGAGGATGAGGCCGGCCAGGCCGTAACTGGCTTTCCTCCTGCTTGCTACCGACCAGCCCAGGGCGGTGAGCACAAGCATGTTAATGAGGAAGTCTTCAAGGAAGTCGGCGGCATCTGCAAAGAGTGCGGCTGAGCCAATGATTGAGGCGATCACTAACTCAATGATGAAGCCGATGAGGTTTAGGATGGCAACCCAGGCAACGATTCGCCGAGCACGAGTGTCAAGATTCTTAGCGGTATACACGAGCACCGATTCTAGCTAATATCTTCAGATGCTTCGCGGGTCATCCTTGCCGCCGTGGTGGTTCTTACTGGTGCGCGTTGGTTCTTTCTGACGGGGCACTAATCGAACAGAGTTAATGTGACCGGATAGCAATAACAAAACACCTCCCAGGGATTAGCCGGAAGGTGAAATGTTGTGCGTGAAGCTCACTAAATAATGAGGAAGCCAGTTACTGTGAGCCGGGTGGGCCCCCGCCGTTTAGCGGGGCCCACCTGCACTTGCTTATGCGCGACGACGACGCTTGGATACAGCCCAGGTTCCCGCAGCAAGCAGGACCACGCCCACTACTATCAGGCCTTGAACTGCCGAGCCGGTGCGAGCCAACGGAGGTGGGGTGTCCTTGGTGTTAGTAACCACGTACCCCTCGGCTGCGCTACCACTAATAGAAGGAGTGTAGCCAGGAACCTCTACCTCAACCACCGTGTAGACAATCTCGGTCTTCTCACCATCAACCGTCACATACTTAGGTAGATCGGTAAACGTACCCTTCCAGCCATTTTCGGCAGTCAGTTCCAAAGACTTATCCGTCTGTTTACCATCAGCCAACAAGTTGATAGTCACAGAACCCGGACGATCAGCCTCCACATCACCAGACCACCGCTTCTCAACAGGTACCGAGGTAACTGGTGGAGCTTCCTTGGTGTTAGTAACCACGTACCCCTCGGCTGCACTACCACTAATGGAAGGAGTGTAGCCAGGAACCTCTACCTCAACCACCGTGTAGACAATCTCGGTCTTCTCACCATCAACCGTCACATACTTCGGCAAGTCAGCAAACGTGCCCTTCCAGCCATTCTCGGCAGTCAGTTCCAAAGACTTATCCGTCTGCTGACCATCAGCCAACAAGTTGATAGTCACAGAACCCGGACGATCAGCCTCCACATCACCAGACCACCGCTTCTCAACATCGACCGACGTGGGAGGTTCGTTAACGATCGCGACCTCGATCGTCTTTGTGTCTTTGTTTTCCGTCACTACTGCGTCGTGAGATATGTAGCCATCGACTTCATGCTCGACGAAGGTTAGCGGGATAGTCTCGCCCGTCTTGGCATCAATGAGCGTGCTTGGATCGGGATAGTTGGTGAGCTCAGCCTTCCAACCGTTCTCCTTTGTGAGCTCGATGGTCTGTAGCGTCTTGTCACCAAGTTTCACGTCCACCAAAATGCTCTCGGGGCGATTTTCTGGATCATCATTAGCCCACTTCTTTTCCAGCTTCAGTTTCCACGGTTCAGGATCGCCGAAGGTCAAAGTACCGTTGTTCGCGATGCCAGCTCCGGAAATACCAGTGCCGGTGGCTACGTTATTGGTGATCTTTACAGTCGCAAGAGTCTCCGCGATAGCCTTAGCGTCCTCAGTTGGGACAGACTTGAAGGCAATGTCTTGGGAAATTTCTTCGTTTGGCTTGATAGCCGTGTTCGGCCCCTCCACTGAGTAGCGCGGAACCTTTCCCTCAGCGGACCAGTTACCGTGAATACCATAAATCGAACCGTCCTGGTACCAAGCGCGCGGGCTTCCACCAAGCATACGTTCAGCAACAACAACCGAATGACCTGCTACCGGCTTACCGAATTCATGTGTGATAATGCTGGCGAAATCATCACCGGCACCAGCGTTTTGCCCCTTGAAGACATTGGGTGCCACATTGTCAAAAATCGCCACGCCACGAGTTACGTGCATGATTGTGGAGCCCGTGGGACAGTTCCAGACACCACCACCTTGAGCGCTCACAGGGTGGTTGCCGGCTTGAATGAGAAAACCAGACTTAATGACGTTGTCACGAATAAGACCGTTGTAAATCGTGACCTCGGCTTTGCCGTCGATGTACATCGCTCCGCCACCCCAGAAGCCTTCCGAGGTGTTACCGTTCAAAACTGCGGCGTGGATCACCGCCTTCGTAGTTCCATCGAAAGCGACGCCTCCACCAGACCTCGCAGCGCTGTTAGAAGTTATCTCGGCGCCGGCAATATCGACCTTTGTATCGCCCTCTGTGTAGATCGCACCGCCGGCACCAGTGGACACGTTCCCTGTAAACGTTGCATCGCTGACGTTCAGCGTGCCTCCGTCTTGATACAGGCCGCCGCCAACGCCTTCATACTCCCCGTTGTCATTGCCTTGAACAACAACCCCACCTGATAGAGACACGTCACTATTGATAAAGGCAAGACCCGCACCGATCTCCGTGGTGTTCTCCTGCACGGTGCCTCCGGAGATATTCACCAAGGTTCCCTCGCCGTACACTGCACCGCCACGGCCTCTGTATTTGGGGTGACTAATAACGTTTCCAGTTAACGTTCCACCCGTCATTTCAAAGGTTGGCTGTCCACCGTCTCTGGCCCATAGGCCAATCGCGCCACCGCGTAGCAGCCCCGTGTTTTTGCTCAGCGTTCCGCCTTCTACTCGCACGGTGCCGTTGTAGGCCGTAATTGGAGAGTATTTTTCTTTTTCAACCCCTGCCGGGAGAAGTTCGCCGGACTCATCTGAAACGTTGTTTCCCGAGAACTCGGCTTCTCCACCAATGGTCAGGGTTCCTCCGTTAACAAAAACGACCGGGCCCGTTACCGCAGTGTCGCGGATCGCGCCACTCACCAGGCTCATATCTCCCGCAACGCTAAACTGCGCGTTGGTGAAAGTCGGACCGGATAGAGTGAGCGCTCCGCCCTCTTCGACCGTGAACAGCGGGGATCCATTACCGCTGATCTTTCCACTACCCGTGAAGGTGACCTGTTTCCCCGCAGGCACAACCAGCGGTTGAGCACCGTCCTCTACGGTGATTTCTGATGTGATTGACAGTTCTGTTGACTCACCGTCACCAAGACCATTAACCGTAGCAATAACGTCGTCCCAGGAAGTAATATCGGCTGCCTGAGCTACTCCCCCAGACATCCCGACTGTCGCCAACACTGTGACCAGCAAAATTCCCAACGACCGAACCCAACGGGCCATCATTATTAACTCCTCTTATAAGAGCGACCTCTGGTCTGCTAAACAACGGGCCAGATTACGCGCAATGTTACTTCGAGTCTTTCACATTTGGGACTCAATTCCCAAGTCTTTTCGCGATCATTTGGCTTCACCTATTGCGTTGTGTGACCGACCACTTTTGACGTCGCGCAACACGTCGGATCGTATCCGACGATCCCGCTAGGTGTTGGCTCGCATTATGATTATTTTGTCTATACAAAGCAGTATCTTGTTTCTTCCCGATTCCTCTGGCAACATGTCTTTAGTCCTATAAGCTCTCCGGCCATTTTCCGAGGCTCTTCTTGCACTCTAAAGAAAGCGGAAAAGTGAAAAGCACAAAGCGCTACAGTTTTCTCCCCGCCTTGTGGGCGACATGTCTAACGGTATTTCTAGTGGTGATGGGCACTGGCCTGCCTCCGATTGCCGAAGCCGCGCCAGAATCCCCGGACCGGCAGGTTCTCAAGTGCTATGAAGAGGGACGTGTTCTGTACTGTGAGCCGGACCGTCTAGAAGAACTCATCGCACAGGCTGGAACTACCCCGACCAGGATTGAAATTGGTAACGGTACCGAGACTCTGCTGACGAAGACTATTGTTATTCCCGCTGGCGCAGATATTGAGCTAGTGGACGCAGACATATCTCCGTGGTCATCAGAAAGCAAGATCATTCGTGATGACGGTAACTTCACCGGCAGCCTATTGCAGGTTGAGAAGGGCGCAAAACTCACACTCTCTGATGGCACCGGAAAAGGCGAGGGCATCACTATCGACTCGCGCGCACAATACGACAATGTTGTGACGGGCTCCAGCTTCTCCCCCACGATTCTCGTGGAAGGCGAACTGGTGATGAACGCCGGCACCATTACTGGTGCGCGGAAGCTGAGTGGCTTCTATCAAGGTGCTGTCACGGCGCAGGGCGAAGAATCTAAATTCACTATGAATGGTGGAACGATCACCGATAACCATCGCAAGAAAGACTCTGCCACCAGCGTGCAACGTGGCGCAGGTAACGTTGCATTGACTGACGGCGCCACGATGGTGATGAACGGCGGCGAGATCTCCAAGGGCGAAACAGATACATCGGCGGGCGCTTACGGTGAAGTAGGCGGAATCGGCGTCTTTAACGGCGCCCACCTGGAAATCAATGGTGGCAAAGTCACGCAAAACACCGGCTGGGTTGGCAATATCAATGTATTCTCCTGGATTTGGAATTGTCCAGCGCGTGATGAAGACACGACGTCAAGGCGGGCAACGTTCGAATTCAATGACGGCGAGATCTCAGAAGGTGATGCAAGCTTTGGAGGCGGTGGCATAAACATCTTTGGAAATGCCGACGTCACGATGAACGGTGGCACCATCGAAAACAACCATGCGAGCAACGGTGGCGGTGTAAATGCTATGGATCTGTTCGTGTGGGGCGCGGCTGGCACTTGGCAGGAAGTTGCCGGGGACGGTTTCAAGTGCACCCAGGCTGAATACGGCGAACCGAATACGGAAGCGTGGACCAAACTTTCCCCCGGTGGCTTCACTATGAATGGCGGTAGCATTATTGGCAACAGTGCTTCCCGCACAGGTGGCGGCGTCAACGTGGTTTCCAACGGTGTACACCTTAACGCAGGTATGATCGAGAGAAATACTGCTACCCAACAGGGTGGTGGCATGTACGTTGCCACCCAGTCGTATACCGCCCATTTCAAGGACACTCTCATCACCGAGAACAGCACAACCGATGGAGGCGTTGTTGCAGTCGGCGGCGGTGTTTGGCTCTGCCCAACAGGGAGCATGCTGATACACGTCACGAACGGCGTGGCGATATTCGATAACCAATCCCCAACGACTGCTACCGATCACCACTGGGGCGATGACATTGCGCATGATGCCTATGGAGGGTCCACTTCCGCACGCATGCTTATCGATTCGCTCATGCTAGGTGGTGGCGAGCCTACCTTCTACAAGGATGGCGGATACAATCAACCTCGTTTCGATACCGAGAATCCTGGTAAGAAGCAGGTGTTCGATGGTAAGGAGAGGGAATCCGACGAAACCAGTGATTATCGGACCTCGCTTCACAACGCGGGCCTAAAGACAATTATGGATCAGGACGCGAAGGACCGCGCGAAGTCCTGGGCAAGGTTGATTATCACGAAGAACCAGTCTCCGCGCGGTGGCGGTATTGGCTCAAACGGTGGCGTTGAGTTTGGAACTCCAGAAAAGACCGAGGTGAAGGTATCGAAGGTGTGGAAGGACGCAGAGGGCAAGGACCT